>JBBEBG010000034.1 GCA_040882465.1 Gemmatimonadota bacterium | reverse complement strand
GCCTTCGTCTACTTAGCGGCCCACGCCCCCTCAGGGGTGATGGGCCGCTTCGTTCTTTCCCTCTCCACTTTTTGACATGACCCTCCTTCCGACCCCTCCCGTAGGCCCGGGGCCGAACCCCGCCACTCGATGCGGATACGTCGCCCTGCTGGGGGTCCCCAACTCGGGAAAGTCCACCCTCTTCAACGCCCTCGTAGGATCCCGGCTGAGCATCGTCACGCCAAAGGCGCAGACGACCCAGCGCCAGATCCTCGGGCTGAACACGTCGGATGGGACTCAACTGGTCCTCGTCGATGCTCCGGGCGTCCTACACCCCCGCGACCTCCTTCAGCGGGCCCTTCTGGCGGGCGCACGAGAGGCCGCACGCTCCGCCGATCTCCTCGCCCTGGTCCTCGACCCCACACATCAGATGGATGAGGCAGCCCGAAGACTTCTCCTCGATGTGGCGTCCGAGGGACGGGGGCCACGCATCGGGATCGTGAACAAGACGGACCTCGCTGATGCGGCTTCCGTCGCCCGTGACGTGGCCTGGCTCGAAGGCGAGGCCGGAGCCCGCCGCTTTCTCGTCTCGGCCCGCACCGGAGTTGGAACGGGAGAGCTCCTGACCGCGTTGCGCGCCCTCCTCCCTCCGGGGCCCTTTCTTTTTCCCGAGGACGACATCGCCGCCGAGCCGGTCCGCTTTTTCGCCGCCGAATGCGTTCGGGAGGCCCTCTTCGAACAGTTCGAGGAAGAAGTGCCCTATGCGACTTTCTGTGAGATCGAGGAGTTTCGCGAGGGACGGGACCGCACCTACATCCAGGCCAACCTGTTCGTGGAGCGCCAATCACAGAAGGGAATCCTGATCGGGGAAGGCGGACGGGCCATTCGGGATCTCGGGGTGGCTGCGCGAGAAAAAATCGAGCACTTCCTGGGATCGCCGGTGTATCTCGATCTTTGGGTGAAGGTGCTCCCCGGCTGGCGGCGAAAAAGGGCGCAGCTCCGCCGACTCGGTCTCCCGGTCCCCGAGGACGATGGCACTCCGCAGGCTTCGTAACTTCTTGACCCTCTGGGGAGGGCTCGTTTTTTTTCTCCCGCCTTCGGCGTCGGCCCAGGCGGCCGATGAGGGAGCGCTGTTCCTCCTGATCCCATTCGGCGCCCAGGGTGTCGGGCTCGCCCGCGCAATGACGCCGCTCACGACCTCCGAAGGGGCCTTCTGGAATCCGGCGGGACTCGCGCGTCTCGACCGGTCGAGCATCCTGGTTTACCAGGGCGAACACGTGTCGGGGACGGCGACCGGCGTCTCCGCACTTCTGGCCTGGGACCGGGGGGGTACGCTCGGCCTTTCCTATGCCCTCCTCGACTCGGGCACGCAGGACCTCACGGACGAGACGGGGGCCGTCCTCGGGTCCATCACGATCCGCCAGCACCAGGCCATCCTGTCGACCGCCGCCCGCTTCGGGAGTTGGATCGCGGGTGGCGTAAACTTCAAGTTCGTGCAGTTCCGCCAAGGGTGTCGCGGGCAGTGTCCGGACGGGGGTGTGCGGGCGACTACCTACGCGGCTGACATCGGCGTCCAGCTCCAGCCCTTCGGGAGCCACCCGCTCGAGCTTGGCGTTTTAGTCGCCCACCTCGGCCCGCGTCTCAAATCCGAGGGTCCGATTCAGTCCGAACCGCTTCCTTCGCGACTCCGTTTTGGCGCCGCTTACTCCCTGCTGAGGGACGTCGGCGAAGAAGAGCTCAGAGTCCGTTTGATCCTGGAAGTGGAGGATCGCGTGCGAGAGCTTGGCGATCCCTCGGTGCTCCTGGGCTCGGAAATTTCGCTCGGCACCGGCGACCGAGTTACGGTGCGGGGCGGATACATCTTCGGTAACCGGACACAGATCGATGGCGCGGCGGTGGGCCTGGGACTCCGGTACGAGCGCTTCGAGCTCGGGATCGCCCGTTCTCTCGCGCGCGGCGGACCTTCTCTCGATCAGGAACCGGTCCATCTGACGCTGGGCCTCGGTCTTTGACGGAGGCGAAGCGCCAGGGGGCGGTGCCGGGTCCCGACGAAGTGATCGCCGCCCTGCGAGAATCCCGGCGCGGCCCGGTAAAGCCGAAAGACCTCGCCCGCCTCCTCGATGTCCCCCAAGCCCAGTACAGGGCGTTCCGGGAGCTCCTCCGGCGGCTCGAACAGGGTGGGGAGCTCTACCGGGTAAAGGGCAATCGCTACGCGATCCCCGACAAGATCAACCTCGTCGTGGGAACCCTTCAGATCACACGGTCCGGCGACGCCTTTCTCCGACCCGACCAGCCCCGCCAGAAGGACCTCTTCATCCCTGCCGCTAATCTGGCCTCGGGAATGGATGGAGACCGCGTGACCGCCCGCATCGAGAGCCGCCCTCGGGGTCTCTCGGCAGTCGGGCGGGTCCTCAAGGTCCTCGACCGGGCGCATCCCACGATCGTGGGGACCTTTCACCGCGCGCGGAACCTCGCTTTTGTGGCCCCCCTCGATCCACGGCTCTCCCGAGATGTGCTCCTGCCCGGGGGAGAAGCCGGCGGCGCCCGCGAGGGAGACGTTGTTGTGGTCCGCATCGTCCATTTCGGAGACCGGCGCCTGAACGCCGGCGGCGAGATCGAACGGGTCCTCGGGGGAATGGAGGACCCCGGCGTGGATGTTCTCGCGATCCTTTACGGCCACGGTCTCAAGGCGGAGTTCCCTTCGGAAGTGGAGACCGCCGCCCGCGAGGCCGCTCACCGACTCCGGACTCCCGGGGAACGCAAGGACCACAAGAATCTTCATGTCTTCACGATCGACCCCTCCGACGCGAAGGACCACGACGATGCGCTCTCGGTTACCCCCGCCGGTCCCGGGACATGGGAAGTAGGAGTCCACATTGCGGACGTGTCGCATTTCGTCGAAGAGGGATCACCGCTCGACCTGGAAGCCTTTCACCGAGGAACCTCTGTGTACCTCGTGGACCAGGTCGTGCCCATGCTTCCGCATCACCTCTCGTCCGATCTCTGTTCGCTGCGAAAAGGAACGGACCGGCTGGCAGTCTCACTCTTTCTGAGGATGGACGAGGAAGGACGGGTCCGGGGGCACCGCTTCGAGCGGAGCTGGATTCGTTGCGCTCATGCCCTCGACTACGATCTCGTCCAGGATGTCCTTTCGGGGCAGGCGACCGTGGACGAGGTGACGGACGACGCACTCCGCACGCTGGACCGCCTCGCGAAGGCGCTCCGAGGGAAACGAAAGGATCGCGGGTCCCTCGACTTCGACCTCCCCGAGGCACGCGTGATACTCGATGCGGAAGGGGCCCCGGTGGACATCCTCCGGAGGGTTCAGATGGATTCCCACCGGTTGATCGAGGACTTCATGATCCTCGCGAACGAAGTCGTGGCTCGCGAAGCCGAGTCGCGCGGGCTCCCCATTCCCTTTCGCATCCACGAACCGCCCGCGGAGGACCGGGGAGACGAGCTCCGCGCATTCCTGAACTCGATCGGACATTCCGTTCCGAAGGGGAAGCTCCGGCCCAAGATCCTTCAGGAAATCCTGAGTCGCACCGAGGGACGACCCGAGGGGCCCCTCGTCTCCACCGTCGTCCTCAAGTCCATGACCCGCGCGCGTTACGACGCCGAGAACCTGGGTCACTTCGGGCTCGCGTCGAAAGCCTATACCCACTTCACTTCGCCGATTCGGAGGTACCCCGACCTGGCACTCCACAGGGTGGTCGTCCGAAGCCTCGTCCAGGGGCGAGAGCCCCATGAACGTTGGGGGGCTCCCTACCTGGACGAGATGACGGCGCGCTCGAGCGAGCGGGAAAGGATCGCCCAGAAGGCGGAACGGGACTCGGTCGAGCTCAAGAAAGTCGAGTTCATGCGCCGGCACCTCGGCTCCGAGTTCGACGGGACGATTTCGGGGGTCACGACCTTTGGGTTCTTCGTCCTCCTGGACCGGTTCTTCGTGGAGGGACTGGTACACGTGAGTGCCCTGGGCGATGATTATTATGTCTTTCAGCCTGAGTCCTACACCCTCGCCGGAACACGCACGAAGCGCCGTTACCGGCTCAGCGACCGGGTTCGCATCCAGGTGGCCCGAGTCTCCAAGGAGGAGCGAAGAATTGATTTCCTCTTAGTGCGCAAGCTTGTTTGACTAGTGAGTGACGCCCCGGTACCCTGATCCGGCCCAATCCTTCGACGACTCTCAAGGAATCCGATGGCCGCGGAGCGCACCCTCCTTTTCTGCGACGGTGGGCGCAACGACGTTCCCGCGCTCCTGGCTGAATTCGCCCGCTCCCAGGGGCTCGACGTCGTGACCCTTGGGACCCCGGTCGAGATTCTGGAGCGGGCCAGCCGGGCCTTTCCGGCCTGCCTGGTCCTGGACGCCCGCGAGGAGCCGCTGGCCTCCCTCGAGATCTGCGCGCGGATGAAGGAGGATCCCTTCACGGCGATCGTCCCCGTGGCACTCATGGTGCCGACCGACGTCCCGGACCTCTCGACGAGAGGGCTCGAAGCGGGGGCCGACGAGGTTCTCCACGAGGAGGCGTCGGATCGCGAAAATTACCTCCGCCTCGACCTCCTCCTCCGCCGGGCGGCACGCGATGTCTCGGTTCACCCCACCACCCGTCTTCCCGGGACGAATCAGATCGACCGCGACCTGGCTCGGCGGCTCGCGAACGGCGCGCCCTTCGCGCTCTGTTACGCCGACCTCGACCACTTCAAGGAATTCAATGACCGGTATGGGTACAACCGGGGAGACCGGGTTATCTTCCTCGTTTCGAAGATCCTACGCGATCTCGTGCGCGCCCTCGCGCCCGGAGGATTCGTGGGCCACATCGGGGGGGACGACTTCCTCTTCTCGATGCCCCTCGAACACATGGAACGCACCTGCGACGAGATCCTCGGCCTGTTCGACGAGCTCATTCCATATCAGTACTCGGAGGAGGACCGCCGGATGGGGTACTTCCTCGGAAAAGACCGTCGCGGCAACTTCCATCGGATACCGATGATGTCGCTCTCCATCGGAGTCGTCACGAATCAGGCACAGGAATTCATCCACACCGCGGAGGCGAGCGAGCTCGCGGCGGAAATGAAGACCTACGCCAAGACGCTTCCCGGATCGGTGTACGTCGTAGATCGCAGACAGATCGGCACGCGCGTGGAGCGTTACGTCACCGATTAGGAGCGCACATGTCGAAACGCGGCCACACGCCCAGACCCGGCAGGAGGAATCCCGGCAGGTGACGAACACCGCTCCCGCGTTCACGGTGTATTGCCCCTCTTGCTCGACGGGCTTTCCGATCGACCCCGCGAAGGTTCCGGTGGCGGGAGTCCACGCGATTTGCTCGGCATGCCTCCGCGTCTTTCAGGTCGTCGCTCCCGCGGGAGCGGCCGAACCCTGGGGGGAAGCCAGCGAGCCAGGCGGCGTAGCGCCTCCTCTCTCGGAAGTAGCCGACGTAGCCGGAACGGACTTCGACCCGACCGTTGCGGTACCCGAAGAGGCGGCGGAGGAAGCGACCTCCCACTCGCCGGACACGGTTGCGGAAGAAAGCGCGCCGCCCGTCCAGAGGGCCGGTCACCCTGGGGTCCCTTCCGTGGCCTCCGGGGCGGAGCGTTTCGGCCACCGGGATCCCCACGAGAGAGCACGGCACCTGGCCCGGGTCCTCGTGTCCGACATCATCGCCTACTATCCGGTGAAGTACCGTGAGTCCTTCGACCGGGGCACCCTCCAGCAGGACTTCCGTTCGGAGGTGGAGCGCTCATGGAAGGAATACGTGGACCAGGTCGGGCTAGAGACGGCAGAGGGGACATCCTTCTTCAAGGACGCCCTGAACCAGGTGTTGGGGAAGGGAAGGCACACCTTCTGACGACACCGTTCCGGGGGCGCGTCCCGGCCTCGACGCGTTGAACCGCGCGGGCTCCGGGGGTATGTTTCAAATATGGCCCGGGCGCGGCGAGCCGGCCGGCCGGGGCCCCGTCTCGGAGGGGCCGTTCCCGCGCGGGCGGCCCCTTCTCCATAAGGAAGCATGAACGCCGACGCGATCCACGAAGTGAAGTACCTCCGCCAAAGGGTCCAGGACCTGAGGGGGTTTCTTTGACGTCGAGCTTCGATCTCGCCGGATCCAGGAGATGGAGGCTCGCATGGCCGAGCCGACGTTCTGGGAGCGGCCCGAAGAAGCTCGAGAAGTCATGGCGGAGGCGACCCGACTCAAGGGTTGGGTCGAGCCCTGGATCACGCTGGATGCGAAGGCCACCGAGCTGGTGGATCTAGCCGAGCTCCTTCGTACGGAGCCCGATCCCGGCCTGGAGGAGGAGTGGGTTCGGGAGCTCGCCCGACTCGAGGAGGGACTCGAAGCGCTCGAGCTCCGGACCATGCTTCAGGGGGAGGACGATCGCCTCGGGGCGATTCTCACGATCCACCCCGGCGCCGGCGGCACGGAGTCCCAGGACTGGGCCGAGATGCTCCTTCGCATGTACCGCCGGTGGGCCGAGCGCCATGGGTTCAAGGTCGAGCTGCTCGACCTCCAGCCGGGTGAAGAAGCGGGGATCAAGGGCGCAAGCCTCGCGATCTCCGGCGAGTGGGCTTACGGCTACCTCAAGGCCGAGAAAGGTGTGCACCGGCTGGTACGCATCTCCCCTTTCGACTCTCAGGCTCGCCGGCACACCTCCTTCGCATCCGTCTTCATCTATCCCGAGGTGGACGAGGAGATCGAGATCGATCTGGACGAAGGTGATCTTCGCGTGGATACCTTCCGGGCTTCCGGCGCGGGCGGCCAGCACGTGAACAAGACCGACTCCGCGATTCGACTCACCCACATCCCCACCGGGATCGTGGTCTCGTGCCAGCAGGAACGCTCGCAGCACAAGAATCGCGCGACGGCAATGAAGATGCTTCGGGCTGCCCTGTACGACCGGGCCATCGCGGAGCGAGAGAAGGAGAAAGAAGCGGTCGAGGCGACGAAGACCGACATCGCTTGGGGAAATCAGATTCGGTCGTACGTCTTCCAGCCCTACACCATGGTGAACGACCACCGGACGGAGTTGAAGATCACCGACGTGGACCGCGTCATGGACGGCGATCTGGACCCATTCATCCAGGCTTACCTGAAACAGTACGGCGCGCAGGCGAAGGCATGACCCGCGAAGCGAGTCACCTCCTCCGAACGCGCCGGGAAAAGCTGGACGCCCTCCGCGAACGGGGGATCGAGCCCTTTGCCTACGCCTACGACCGAACCCACCGGAGCGAAGAAGCCATCCGGGCCTTCGAGGAAGCGGAGAAGGGAAGCGCCGAGGAATCGGGGGATGAAATCCGTGTCCGCGTCGCCGGTAGGATCGTAAGCTGGCGGGGACACGGGAAGACGGCATTCGCCCACATCCAGGATGGTGCCGGCCGCATCCAACTCTATCTTCGCCTGGACGTCCTCGGGGAAGAGGCTTTCGAAATCCTCTCCCTCCTCGATCTCGGCGACTGGATCGGAGCGGAGGGCAGCCTCTTTCGCACCCGGACGGGCGAGGTGACGCTTCGGACGGAGTCCTGGATCCTCCTCTCGAAGTCCCTGCGTCCGCTCCCCTTCGGAAAGGATGAAGTGGATCCCGAGTCGCGGGAGCGCATCGTCCACTCCGGATTCGCGGACGTGCAGGGACGATATCGCCAACGCTACGCGGACCTGGCCGTGAATCCGGAGGTGCGCGAGGTCTTTCGCACGAGGGCCGGAGTGCTCACGGCGATTCGGCGTTTTCTCGACGGCCGGGGGTTTCTGGAGGTTGAGACCCCGATCCTCCAGCCGATTTACGGGGGCGCCGCCGCGAGGCCCTTCACCACCCACCACAACGCCCTGGACACCGCGCTCTACCTGCGAATCGCGGACGAGCTCTACCTGAAGCGGCTCGTCGTGGGCGGATTCGAGCGAGTGTACGAGATCGGGAAGGATTTTCGGAACGAGGGGATCGACCGGGTGCATAACCCGGAGTTCACGATGCTGGAGTTCTACCAGGCCTTCGCGGATTATCACGAGATGATGGGGGTCGTGGAGGAGCTGCTCGGGTCCGTTGCCGATGAAGTCCTCGGGGGACCCCGACTCACCTATCAGGGGGAGAGCGTGAGTCTCGCCCCCCCCTTCGCACGTGTGGGCTTCTTGAATGCGTTGAATGACCGCCTCGGGGAGGACGTAACCGCGATCGGAGAGGCCGAGCTCAGGGAACGCGCTCAGGGTGCGGCCGGGGAGGACCTCGAGCCCGGGGCCGGCCGGGGCCGTCTCCTGGACAAGCTCTTCGGCGCACTCGTGGAGCCCCTGCTCGTGCAGCCCACCTTCGTCATTGATTACCCGGTCGAGCTTTCCCCTCTCGCCAAGGCCAAGCGCGGCGCACCCGGCCTCACCGAGCGTTTCGAGCTCTTCGTGGCCGGGCGAGAGATCGCCAACGCTTTCTCCGAGTTGAATGATCCTCTCGTCCAGCGGGAGCGCTTCGAAGCACAGAGCCGCCTCCGAGAGGCGGGCGACGACGAAACCCACCCGATCGACGAAGACTTCCTGCGCGCCATGGAGTTCGGAATGCCGCCGATGGGGGGGGTTGGAATCGGGGTGGACCGCCTCGTCATGCTCCTCACCGACAGCGCTTCGATCCGAGACGTCATCCTCTTTCCCACCCTCCGGCCCGAAGAGGGAGGAGGAGCATGAGCTCCGGAGCCTGACGTGGTACGGCTTTCCTGGTTCCTCGCCCGGCGGTATCTCGCCTCTCGAAAGAGAGGCCGCCTCCTCTCTTTCATCACCTGGATCGCCCTCGGCGGAATCACCGTCGGAGTGACCGCGTTGATCGTCGTGATCGGTGTCATGGACGGCATGCAGAAGGAGCTCCAGGACAAGATCCTGGGGGCGACGCCGCATCTGGTCGTTCTGGAGAGAGGAAATTCCCTCCGCATGAGCGGTTGGCGGGACATCGCGGTGCGAGTTCAGGAAAACACTTCGGTCCAAGCCGTCACCCCTTTCGCGCTGACCAAGGTCATGGTCATCCGCGGGGCGGATTTCGCGCAGGCCCTGGACCTCTATGGCTTCGACCTCGGGGCGCCGCCGGAGGAGGCCGCCACCGAAACCGAGGCGGAGCTGCGACGGCAGCTCAGCGATCTCGAAGCGACCGAGGGAGAGCTTCCCCCCGTCGTCCTCGGGGAGCTGAACGCCGCGCGAATGGGTCTCTTTCCGGGCGACACCATCTTTGTCATCGCCGTGGAGAACATGGGCTTCACCCCGATGGGGACGCTGAGCCCGGCGATCCGTCGGTGGGTGGTGGCAGGAACCTTTGGGACGGGGATGTACGACTACGACATGAACAATGCTTACGCCCCGCTCGAGCAGGTGCAATCGCTCCTCGGGATGCGCACGGATGACCAGGTGTCGGGGCTGGGCGTTCGCATCGTGGATCCCTGGGTGGCGGAGGATGTCGGAATCGCATTGCAGGCGGAGCTGGGACCGCTTTACTACACGGAGAGCTGGATCACTACGAACCAGTCGCTTTTTTCAGCGCTCCGGCTGGAAAAGCTCGCCATGGGGGTAATCCTCTTCCTCATCGTGATCGTCGCCGCGTTCAACATCGTGAGCACCCTGGTCATGGTCGTCGTGGACCGGACTTCGGAGATCGGGATTCTAAAATCCATGGGGATGTCCGACCCACAGGTGCTCCGGGTCTTCGTTCTGCAGGGATTCGCGATCGGTGTCCTCGGAACCTTCCTGGGCACCAGCTTCGGCCTGATACTCTCCTGGATCCTCGACCGATACGAGATCATCCGGATTCCTCCGGACATCTATTTCATCGAACGGCTACCCGTCTCGGTGGACCCGGTAGACATCGCGATCATCGTCGGAGGAAGTCTCCTCATCTCGCTCGTGGCGACGATCTACCCCGCGCTGCAGGCATCCCGCCTCGAGCCCGTGGAGGCGATCAAGCATGAGTGAGGCCCCCTTCGAGGCCGCTACCCCGGCCCATCCGGCGGAAGACAAGGTTCCCCTTTGGGCTGAGGATCTGCACAAGAGCTTTCGCCTCGGGGACGGGAGTGAACTCCGCATCCTCCAGGGGGTAGGGCTCCAAGTCCGCCTCGGTGAGGCGGTCGCAATCGTCGGATCCAGCGGGGCCGGGAAGTCCACGCTCCTGCACCTCCTCGGCGCCCTCGACCGGCCGAGCCGAGGTCGGATCTTCATCGGGGGGACTCCCCTGGACGGCCGATCTTCGGGAGAGCTGGCCCGAATTCGCAACGGGCTGGTCGGTTTCGTCTTTCAGTTTCACCACCTCCTTCGCGAATTCTCGGCGCTCGAGAACGCGATGATCCCGCAACTCATCCACGGGCGCTCCGCGGAGGAGGCTCGACGGAAGGCGGAAGAGCTCCTTCGGGCGGTCGGACTCGGGGCCCGTCTCGGGCACCGCCCTTGGCAGCTCTCAGGGGGCGAGCAGCAGAGGGTTGCCGTGGCGAGGGCCCTCGTCAACGATCCGGCCGTGTTGCTCGCGGACGAACCGTCAGGGAATCTCGATACGAGGACGAGCGAGGAGTTGCACGACGTCCTTTTTCGACTGCGCGAAGAGCGTGGGCTCTCGATGGTACTCGTGACGCACAACCGCGAGCTCGCGGCGCGGGCCGACCGGACCTTCCTCCTGAGGGAGGGAGTACTGTCCGTGGCTCCGGCCTAGGAGGCCGAAAGGAAGAGACGGGAAGGAGATTGGATGGTCTGCCACAATTGCGGCGCGCAGAATGCGGTCGTGCATCTGACACAGGTCGTGGACAAGGAGATGAAGACTCTCCACCTCTGCGAGCGTTGTGCCGCGGAGAAGGGCGTCGAGCCGACAGCCATCCCGGAGAATTTCCCTCTCACGGACCTCCTCGCCCAGATGGGGCACGACGAGCGGGTTCCGAAGGAGGGGGGGGCCTCGGCCAGCTGCAGCTTCTGCGCGCTGACCTTCACGGAGTTCAAGGAATCCGGGCGCCTCGGCTGCCCGCACTGTTGGTCCACCTTCGAGGGACCCCTCCGCTCGCTCCTCCGGCGGATTCACGGGGGATCCCAGCACCTCGGCAAGGTCTATCTCTCTCCCGACCCTTCGGTCTCGGAGCGCGAAAAACGGATGGAATCGCTGCGCCGGAAGCTCCACCGCGCCGTGGAGTTGGAAGATTTCGAGAGAGCGGCCGAATTGCGCGACGAAATCCGAAGCATGGAGCCGGCGTAAGCCTTTGGGCGACACACACCTGATCCGGGATTCCGGGCTCGGTTGGCTCGACGCGAGCGGAGAGCACGCGGACATCGTCCTCTCCACCCGCATTCGGCTGGCGCGCAACGTCCAGGGGTTCGCTTGCGGCTCGCGGGCGCGGGTGAACGACCGCACTGCCGTGTTGGCGCGAATCCGTGGGGTCTGCCCACGCATCGAGTCTTTGCGAGAGGCGGAAGTCACCGAGCTCTCCGGCCTGGAGCCGCGGCGCCGGAGGATTCTCCTGGAGCGCCGGCTCGCCTCGCGGGATCTCCTCGGGGAGAGCGGGTCCGGCCCCGCCCGCGGGACCGCCGTCGTCCTTCCCGCGGACCAACCCGTCTCGATCATGGTCAACGAGGAGGACCATCTCCGGCTCCAGATCCTCGTCTCCGGCCTCCGGCTGAGGGAGGCCTGGAGGACGCTCGACGCTCTTGACGAGGAGCTGGGCCGGGAAGTCCCGTATGCCTACCACCACGAGTTCGGGTTCCTCACGAGTTGCCCCACGAACGTGGGAACGGGGCTCAGAGCCTCCGTACTCATGCACCTTCCTGCCCTCGTCCTCACGAAGGAGATCGGGAAGGTCCTTCAGGGACTGTCGCAGGTGGGCCTCACCTTCCGCGGCCTTTATGGGGAGGGATCCGAAGTGGTCGGGAATTTCTTCCAAGTCTCTAACCAGACGACACTTGGGAAAAGCGAAGAGGACCTCGTAGACCACCTGGACCGAATCGTCCGGCAGGTCATTCAGTACGAGGCCCATGCCCGACAGGTCCTCCTCCGGGACGCCGCCGCGGTCACGGAGGACAAGATTTGGCGAGCCTATGGTTTACTCCGCTACGCCCGCTCCCTATCCTTCGAAGAGGTTATGAACCTGCTCAGCGGGGTTCGACTCGGGGCGAGCCTGAAACTCCTTCCGGGACTTCGGGTATATTCGCTCAACAAGGTCATGGTCTTCACCCAGCCCGCGCATCTGGAAGAAGCGGCTGGCCGAGAGCTCTCCGAGCAGGAATGCGACGTTCACAGGGCGGCCTTGGTTCGGCGGATCCTCTCCACCGAAGGTGTCGTAACCCCGGACGACGACGCGCCGGACGGCACGGATCCTGCTGACCCGCCCTCGCGAGGGGAATGATGAACTACAACTTCACCGATCGTGTGCGGAAGGTGCTGGCGATGGCCCGCGACGAGGCCATCCGGCTTCAGCACGACTATGTGGGACCGGAGCACATTCTCCTGGGCCTGATCCGCGAAGGTGAAGGTGTCGCCGCGGCCGTGCTCACCAACCTGAGCGCGGATCTCGATCAGGTGCATGAGCGGGTCGAAGAATCCATCAAGAAGGGAAAGGCGACGATCGCGCTGGGCGAGCTTCCCTATACCTCCCGAGCCAAGAAGGTTCTCGAGTTCGCGATGGCCGAGGCGCGCGAGCTCAACCACTCTTACGTCGGGACCGAGCACCTCCTTCTGGGCCTCCTTCGCGAAGAGAAGGGGGTTCCGGCCCAGGTCCTCGGCTCCCTTGGCATTTCCCTCGAGGACGCACGTGCGGAGACGCTCAAAGTCCTTGGGTCCGAGATGGGTTCGAGCGAAGGTGGGCCTTCCGAACCCGCCGGGATCGGCGGTGGGGCGTCGCCCACTCCCGGTGGCGGCGGCAAGGGGGAGAAGAAGTCCAAAACCCCCGCTCTCGATCATTTCTGCCGCGACCTGACCGACCTCGCGACCCAGGGAAAACTGGACCCGACGATTGGGCGGAAGTCCGAAATCGAGCGGGTGATCGAGATCCTTTGCCGGAGGAAGAAGAACAATCCCGTTCTGATCGGGGAGCCGGGGGTTGGGAAGACGGCGATCGTGGAGGGGCTCGCGCAGCTCATCGCGCGCGGAGAAGTCACGGAGGCCCTGAAGGAACACCGTGTCCTTGCCCTCGATATGGCGGCCGTCATCGCCGGCACGAAGTACCGCGGCCAGTTCGAGGAGCGCCTCAAGGCGGTGATGAACGAGATCTCACAGAACCGCAACGTCATCCTCTTCATCGATGAGTTGCACACCCTCGTCGGCGCTGGGGCGGCCGAAGGAGCGATTGACGCTTCGAACATGTTGAAGCCCGCGCTGGCCCGCGGTGAGCTGCAGTGCATCGGGGCATCCACCCTCAACGAGTACCGCAAGTACATCGAGAAGGACGGGGCACTCGAACGCCGCTTCCAGCCGGTCCTCGTGGACCCGCCTGGAGTCGAGGAGACCGTGGAGATTCTCCGTGGCCTTCGTTCGCATTACGAGGACCACCACAGGGTTGTGATTCCCGACGAGACCCTTGAAGCCGCATCGCGGCTTTCCGACCGGTACATCACGGACCGGTTCCTCCCGGACAAGGCGATCGACGTGATCGACGAGGCGGGTGCGCGCGCACGCATCGCGGCTCAGGTCCCTCCTCCCGACATGGAGGAGATGAAGGACGAGCTCACGGGAATCGGAGATCTCAAGGAGTCGGCGATTCGGGATCAGGATTTCGAGCGAGCGGCGGAGTTACGCGACCAGGAACGCGAGGTCCAGCGGCGCATCAAGATCCGACAGGACTCCTGGGAGGCTGAACGGCGCGAGAATCGCCCCGAGATCTCCGCCGAGGAAGTGGCGTTCATCGTCTCGCGATGGACCGGGATTCCGGTCACCCGGCTCCGTCAGGCCGAGTCGGATCGCCTCGTCCGGATGGAGGAGGAGCTCCACAAGAGGATCGTCGGGCAGGACGACGCGATCGCGGCGATTTCGCGCGCGATTCGGCGGAGCCGCGCCGGGCTGAAGGATCCCAATCGTCCGATCGGCTCCTTCATCTTCTCGGGCCCGACCGGCGTCGGGAAGACCGAGCTCGCGAGGGCGCTCGCCGAGTTCCTCTTCGCGGACCGGGACGCTCTGATCCGGGTGGACATGAGCGAATACATGGAGAAGTTCTCCGTCTCGCGGCTCATCGGCGCCCCTCCGGGCTACGTCGGCTACGAGGACTCGGGGGCACTCACGAAGGCGGTTCGGCGGCGCCCCTATTCCGTCGTGCTCCTCGACGAGATCGAGAAGGCACATCCGGACGTGTTTAATATCCTCCTTCAGGTCCTCGACGAAGGGCACCTGACGGACAACTACGGCCGGGTGATCGACTTCAAGAACACCGTCCTCATCATGACCTCGAATCTGGGTGCGCGAGACATCACGAAGGGGGGCGGCGTCGGTTTCCACGCGGCCGATCCGATGTCGAACTACGAGATCATGCGCGACAAGGTTCGCGAAGAAATCGAGCGCGCCTTTAATCCCGAGTTTCTGAATCGGATCGACGACACCATCGTTTTCCATCCGCTCACCCGCGAACAGATCGGGGAGATCGTCCACATTCTTCTCGCCGACGTCCACAAGCGACTCCAGGACGAGGAGTTGACGTTGCGCGTCACGGATGAGGCCGTGGCCTTCCTGGTGGAGCGCGGGTACGACCAGAAGTTCGGGGCCCGGCCACTGCGACGGGCGATTCAGCGGTATCTCGAGGACCCACTCTCCGAGAAGATTTTGGAAGCGCAGTTCGGGGCCGGCGCCGAGATCGAGGTGGATGTCGATCCGGATGGGGAGCGCCTGACGCTCCGGGAAGCCTCGGCCTCGAAAAAGACTTAGCTGGCCGCGGATCGCATGCTCCCGCGTGAGACCGCGGTTTCGCTCCGCCTCGCGAAATTCCTCGCCGCTGGCCTCCTCCTGGGCGGCCTTTTCCTCAGCCCACGTCCGGTTGTGTCGCAGGTCGCGGACACGCTCGTCACGGGCGCTGTCCCGGTCGCCGTGGACACGATCCTCGTCCGCGGGTTCATCAACTTTTCCGAAGCCGCCCTTCGCGGCACGATCGGGATTTCGAGCGGTTCCAGCGTCACCTACGGCGACATCCAGGAGGCGGAGCGCCGCCTCTGGAATACCGGCGCCTTCTCGGACGTGCAGGTCACCGCGCGGGAAGGCACGCAATCGGGGAGCCGGGTCCTGACCTTTTGGGTCGAAGAACATCCGGTTGTTCGGAGCTACACAATCGAGGGACTCGATCGCGTCAGTCACCGCGACGTTTGGGAACACGCGGAGCTGACTCCAGGTGTGCCCTATTCGCCGGGCGGCATCCTTCGCGCCAGGCAGTTCATTCGCGACGGGCTGGCCGAGCGTGGTGTGCCCTTTGCGCGGGTGGATGAGCGGCGGGTTCCGATCCCGGGGGTTCCGGGCGAGATCGAGGTGGTCCTTGCGGTCGCCGAAGTCCAGCGCATTTCGTTGGCCGAGGTTGTCTTCAACGGGAATGACGCGATTTCGGACGAAGACCTCCGCGGCGTTCTCGATACCAAGGAGGAGGGCTTCTTCTGGTGGCAGACGGGAACGTTCCGGGAGGATACGCTCGAAGAGGATCTCTTCGCGGCACTCCCCGAGTTTTATGCCTCCACGGGGTACCTGGATTTCCAGGTGCTGGGCGACACCCTAGTCATCGATCCGACGTCGGGGAAGGCCCGCCTCGAGGTGGATGTGAGGGAAGGTCCCCAATACCTGGTCGCGAGCTTTTCCGTGGAAGGGGCCCGGCGATTCCCGACCCAGGATCTCGAAGGCTATTACGAAAACGAATCCGGCGGACTGCTCCGCACTCTGGGGATTCGACGCGGATCCGAACCGGCGCCGGGAACGCGTGTCTTCGATCAGCTCGCCTTCATCGAAGCTTCACAGCGGGTCCAGGAGCTCTACGCGAACGAGGGATATCTTTACGCCCAGGTGACCCCAGGGCTGGAACGGCTCCCGCCCGCCGAGGAAGGGGAGTCCCCGCGCGTAGCCCTCACCTGGACCATCCAGGAAGGGCAGCCCGTTTACGTGCGGCGGATCTACATCGAGGGGAACGACTACACCCACGAGCGGATCATTCGAGATCGTGTGCTCCTCCTCCCGGGTGACGTCTACTCCCAGGAACGCCTCATTGGAAGCTACCAGGCCATCTCGGGGCTCGGCTTTTTCGAGACGCCCCTTCCGTTCCCGGAGATCATCGAAAATCCGGCGACCAACGAGGTGGACATCGTCTTCCGGGTCGTTGAGCAACAAAACGCGACGCTGAACTTCGGCACGACGATGGGGGGCCAGACCGGCATCGCCGGTTTCATCGGTGTGGACCACTCGAACATCTTCGGCCAGGCGAAGGCGGGGAGCTTGCGCTGGGACTTTGGCCGTTATCAGAACAGCTTCTCGGTCCAGTATTCCGATCCGGCGATCCTCAATTCACGCCTCAGCGGGACGATTTCGATTTTCGATGCCCGGGACCGCTTTTTCTCCTTCGCCACCGGCGATCGGAAGACGCGCGGGGTCTCGACGCGGGTTGGCTTCCCCGTTCCGGGATCTTTTTTTGCACGGTTCTATGTGGGGTATTCCTTGTCCCGCACAGAGTACCGGCTCCGCGGGGGGGTGGACGACACATCGCTCTTTGGACGACCCCCGGGAACGCTGAGCCAGATCAGCCTCGGACTCGCCCGCAGCACTCTGGATCACCCGCTCTTCCCCACGATCGGGAGCGAACAGAGCTGGACGGCCGAGTTCAATGGCGGCGTCCTCGGCGGGGACGGGAATTACACGAAGCACCGCGTCGAGCTCGCCTGGTGGGTCCCGGTGGCCCAGATCGGACGAGGGGGCGCCGGAGCCCGGCCGATCGTCACCGCCCTCGGCCTTCGGGCCACGGCGGGGGCGATTTTCGGGAATGCCGCGAACTTTCCATTCGACCGCTTCTGGATGGGGGGTGTCCAGTTCGGCGAGCGGCTCCGCGGTTACGAGGAGACCACCATCACGCCGAACGGTTACTTTCCCACCGGCGCGGGGGCCGTCCGTGAAGCGGATCGGCTCGGAGACGCGTTTCTGAGCCTCAGCGCGGAGTATGCGATCCGGGTCACGGACGGCGTCTCGATCTCGGCCTTCGCCGAGGCTGGGAATATCTGGGGTCACCCGCGAGACATCGACCCCACACACTTGCTGAGGGGCGCGGGGCTCGGGATCGAGATGATGACCCCCTTCGGCCCCATCGGGCTCGATTACGCCTGGGGCTTCGATCGAACCGACGGGGGTGCGGAATTGCACTTCCGAATGGGTGGCCAGCAGGGCATTTTCTGAGCCTCGCCGACCTACGTCGGGGCAAAGTCACAGGCGGGTGAGGTCGCCGGCAACCACAGGCACGGAGCGGACGTCATGCGGAAACTCGGGTTCGTACTCGCGGGACTCCTCGTGTTCGGGTCGGCCGAGACGGCCGCCGCGCAACAGGGGCCCCGGATCGGATATATCGACTCCCAGGCAATCCTCGCGGAGGCTCCGGGCGCGCAGGAGGCACAGGCCGAGTTCGACCGGCAGATGGAGCGGCTGAGCACGGAGGCCGAGACGATGCAGACGGAGCTCGACAATCTGATCGCGGAATATCAGCAGCAGCAGGCCACCTTGCTGGCCAACGTACGTCAGGCGCGCGAGCAGGAGATCATGCAGCGCCAGCAGAGATATCAGCTGCGCCTCGAGGAGATGGACCAGGAACTCGCGCAGAGCCGCCAAAGCCTGATCGAACCAATTCTGAACGACATGTCCGCCACGATCGAGGAGATGCGGCTGGAGGGTGCGTACGCCTTTATCTTCGACGTGCAGGGTCAAACGATCGTCGCGGCCGACCCGTCCCTCGACCTGACACAGGAAGTGCTTCGCCGACTCAGGGAAAAGGCGGCAGGGAGCACGCAGCCCTAACACGCCACACGGATTCGGGCTTTCACGGGGCCTTCCCTCCGGTCGTCCGCGACCGCGGGGAGGGCCCGTTTCCGTTTTACCAGGACATCCGGCCATGAACAGCTTCCCGCTCCGCCGTGCGCCCTCCCGGACGCATCCACTCTCCTCCCTGGCTCCCCTGGTGGGCGCCTCGCACCCGAGGGGCGATCTCGAGATCTCCGGGGTCGCGCCTCTCGTCGCGGCCACCAGTCAGGAGCTCGGATTCGTCGCGCACCGAAGGTACGTCGGGGGGCTGGACGAAAGTGCGGCTGGTGCCCTCCTGGTGGCTCGCTCCCTCGAGAACCTCCTGGGAGAGGACTCCCGGCCGCGGCTCGTCGTGGAAGACCCGCACAGGGCCTTGGCGACCCTTCTCGACCTCTTCCGACCGGTGGAACCGGGCGAAGCGGAAATTCATCCTACGGCGGTGCTGGGGCGCGGCGTTCGCCTCGGGAGGAAGGTTCGAATCGCACCATATGCCGTGATCGAGGACGGAGCGGAGGTTGGGGACGGGAGTTCGATCGGCGCTCACGTCGTGGTCGGAGCGGGGGTGAAAATTGGCGCAAACACCTTTCTCCACCCTCACGTCGTCGTTTATCCGGGGGTCGTCCTCGGAAACCGTGTGATTCTTCATGCCGGCGTGAGAATCGGGGTGGACGGCTTCGGTTACGTCGCCGGCGAGGGAAAGATCGAGAAGGTCCCCCAGATCGGTGCCTGCATCGTCGAGGACGACGTGGAGATCGGGGCAAATTCGACGGTAGATCGGGGGTCCATCGGAGAGACCCGTGTCATGATGGGGAGCAAGCTCGACAACCTCGTGCATCTGGGCCACAACGTAGTCGTGGGACGGATGGCGCTCCTCGCAGCTCAGGTCGGCGTGGCGGGGTCGAGCCGGATCGGGTCCGGCGTCCTCGCGGGGGGGCAGGCGGGGATCGCCGGGCACCTCACGGTCGGCGACGGCGCCCAGCTCGCGGCCCAAGCCGGGATCATCGGGGACGTGGAAGCGGGCGAGACCGTGATGGGATTTCCCGCGCGCCCCCGCGCCGAGTTCCTGCGAACCTCGGCGGCCCAGTCCCGCCTCCCAAAGGCCCTCTCACGCCTCCGCGAGCTCGAGGCCCGAGTGGCCGACCTGGGCAGTGGATCGGAAAAAGATGGAGCTCCCTCTTCCTGACCGGGCATTGGAGAGAAGGGGGGTGATTCGGCGCACCATTGTGTCAGTTCCTCCCGTTCCCCCCGGGTGGGCCGTCAGGGTTGGACGGTATTAGATTGTCCCGCGTTCCAGGCTCACGCACCCTGTGGCGCGAACGGCGAATCCACGCCAGGACCCCCATGATCGGACCCAAGCACCGCACCCTTCGCACCGCCGTGACCCTTTCCGGGGTCGGGGTTCATTCCGGCGAGAAGGCTTCGGTGACCATTCGACCCGCTCCGGCGGCCAAGTCAATCATCTTTCGAAGGGTGGATCTCGAGGGGGCGGCCGAGATTCCAGCCGACCTCGACCACGTGGTCGCCACGGAGCTGGGGACCACGCTCGCCGCCGGTGAGATCGCGCGCGTCCTGACCGTCGAGCACGTGATGGCGGCGCTCACCGCCGCTGGAATCACGCGGGCGGTCGTGGACGTGAATGGCCCGGAGGCGCCGATCCTGGACGGGAGCTTCGCCCAATATCTCGAGGCGCTCGAGGGGGCGGGGACCCAGGAACTCGACGAAGAAGTTCCCGTCCTTCGCATTCCTGATGCCGTGACCTACGCAGGGGACAAAGGGTCACGATACGTGGCGACCCCGTCGGACGTTCTCCGAATCTCGGCGACGATCGAGTTTCCTCATCCCGCCATCGGGCGCCAATACGGTTCGTTCCGGCTCGACCACGGATCCTTCGCCTCCGAAATCGCTCCGGCGCGGACGTTCGGGTTCGCGTCGGAAGCGGAAGCGCTGCGAGCCCGTGGACTTGCCAGGGGCGCCTCGATGGAAAATACGGTCGTCCTCGACGAGAGCGGGATTCTGGGCGGCGACCTCCGTTTCCGGGACGAGTTCCTTCGTCACAAGGTCGGGGACATGGTCGGAGACCTCGCTCTCATCGGCGCGCGACTCGAGATTCACGTCGTGGCGGAGCGCCCTAGCCATAGCGGCAACGTCGCGCTGGCGCGCGAGCTTTCCAAGGCGGCCCGCCGCAATCCGGCTGGGGCGCCCATCGTAGACGTCCAACAGATACTTCAGTATCTCCCGCACCGTTATCCGATGCTCCTCGTGGACCGGGTCATCGACTTCGAATCGGGAAAACGGATCGTCGGCGTAAAAAACGTGACCATCAACGAACCCTTTTTTCAGGGCCACTACCCCGGGCATCCGATCATGCCCGGGGTCCTCATCATCGAAGCGATGGCGCAGGTCGGGGGCCTCCTCATGATGGATGCCGTGGAGAATCCCGAGGACAAGGTCGTCTATTTCATGTCCCTGGATAACGTCAAGTGGCGCCGCCCGGTCACCCCCGGGGATCAGTTGGTCTTCGAGCTCGAGCTTCTGCAGCTTCGACGGGGGGTCTGCCGAATGCGCGGGGAAGGATTCGTGGACGGACAGCTCGTGGCGGAAGCCGAGTTGATGGCTCGGATCATGGACCGATGACCGCGCCCCGCCGAGATCCCCAAGTGATCGAAGGCGTTGACATTCATCCACAGGCGATCGTGGATTCGGCGGCCGAGCTCGAAGCCGGCGTCGTCGTTGGCCCGTGGACCCTGATCGGGCCCGGGGTGCGAATCGGAGCGGGGACGGTCGTCGGTCCGGGCGTTTTCATCGAGCGGGATACGACCATCGGCGCCGGATGCTCGGTGCATAAAGGAGCCGTCCTCGGGACCGCCCCACAGGACCTCAAGTACGCCGGGGAGGAAACTCGCCTCGTGGTTGGGGACCGGACGGTGATCCGAGAGTACGCGACGTTGAATCGAGGTACGAACGCATCGGGGCTCACTTCAGTCGGAAACGACTGTCTCCTCATGGCCTATACGCACGTCGCCCACGATTGCCGGCTCGGTGACCAGGTCATCCTCTCGAATGCGGTCAACATGGCCGGGCACGTCGAAATCGAAGACTGGGTGATCGTAGGCGGCCTCACCCCGATTCACCAGTTCGTCAGAATTGGAGCTCATGCCTTCGTCGGCGGCGCGTCGCGGATTTCGCAGGATGTCGCGCCGTACTGCCGCGTGGCGGGAAGCCCCCCCAAGCTCTACGGCCTCAACTCCGTGGGCCTCGAGCGGCGTGGATTTTCGCCCGAGGTGCGCGCGGCCCTGAAGAAGGCATATCGCATCGTTTTCCAATCGGACCTGAACGTCACGCAGGGCGTTGCCCGCGCGGCCGGAGAGGTCGAAGGGATTCCCGAGGTGACGCACTTCCTCGACTTCATCAGAAATTCGGAGCGAGGGATCACCTTTTGACGCGGTTGCCTTCCCCCCAGGTCCGGATCGGGGTCGCGGGAGTAGGAAGCCTCGGATTCCATCACGCGCGAATCGCCCGATCCCTTCCCGGCACGGACATGGTCGGGTTCTTCGAGCCCCGCCCGGAGCGGGCCGCCGAGGTCGCGCACGAGCTCGAGGTTGCCGCCTTCCCCTCGCTCGACCAACTCCTCGACAAGGTGGACGCACTCGTCGTCGCGACGCCGACCTTGACTCACGAGCCCGTTGCGGTGGCGGCCCTCGAGCGTGGCATCCACGTCTTCATCGAAAAGCCGATCGCGGCCGACCTCGCGCAGGCCGATCGGATTCTCGAGACGGCCACCCGAAAGGGGGCACTCGTACAGGTGGGGCACGTCGAACGCTTTAACGCCGCGCTGGTCGCGGCGGCCCCCTTCCTGGATACTCCCCTCTTCATCGAGTCACACCGCCTCGCTCCCTTTACCGAGCGGGGCACCGACGTCGCCGTCGTCCTCGACCTCATGATTCACGACGTGGACCTCGTCACGAGCCTCGTGGGGCGTCCGGTGGCTGACATCCAGGCCACCGGGATTCCCGTGCTCACTCCCTCCGTGGACATCGCGAACGCACGGATCGCCTTCGAGGGCGGCGCGGTCGCGAATCTCACCGCAAGCCGGGTTTCCACGGAGAGGATGAGAAAGCTCCGCATCTTTCAGCGCTCGGGGTACCTCAGCCTCAACCTGGCAGACGGCACGGGAGAATTCCTCCGGTTGAAAGGGGATCTCCCAACGCTCGCGGGGGTTGGGAAGGAGCGGCCCGTCGGCGAGATCCCGGGAGGAATCTGGAGCATCGTGGAGCGGATTCCGCTCACCTCGGTGGGAGGGGAACCTCTGCGCCGCGAGCTGGAGAGCTTTCTGGAGGCGATTCGAGAAGGAAGGACTCCCCGCGTTTCCGGCCGCGACGGGCGGGACGCCCTGGCGACCGCCCTCGCCATCCAAGACCGGATTGTGAGCAGCTATGTCTCTGATTCGAGTAAGACGTGACCGGAAGAAGGACTGGATCGACGTGCGGAAGGGGTTCAAGACCCGCGGCCTCGTCGTCCTCCTGATCCTCGCAGGCGCCGTAATCTGGTACCTCACGGTCGCGTTCTGATCCTCGAGTGACCGGGTCGAGCCCGCTCGTGACGCCCCCGGTCATCCTCCTCCTTGCGGGCGAGCCGTCCGGGGACCTCCACGCCGCCCATCTCGCGCACGCCCTTCACGGCAAGTTTCCCGGAGTCCGGCTCCTCGGCACCGGCGGGTCCAGGATGGCCGGGGCCGGAGTCGAGCTGATCGCCAAACTCGAGGACCTCGCGGTGATGGGGTTCACCGAGGTCGTCTCGCGACTGCCCTACTTCCTGAGGCTCGAGCGAAGGATCGCGCGGCTGATGCGGGAGGCCGGCGTGGATCTCGTGATCCCGGTGGACTACCCAGGGCTGAACCTGAGAGTGGCTCGGCGGGCCCGGAAGGCAGGCCTCCCCGTGCTCTATTACATCGCGCCACAGGTCTGGGCGTGGAAACCGAAACGCGCGGCCCAGCTGGCCAGAGACGCAAGCCGGATCGCGGTCATCCTTCCGTTCGAGAAGGAGATCTTCGAGAGGGAAGGGGGGAAAGCCACCTTTGTCGGGCACCCGCTGCTGGAGCGCGACGAGCCGGTCCCTTCGCGGGAGAGCTTCTGCGCCGCGCACGGACTCGACGCGGCGCGACCGATCCTCGCCCTCTTCCCCGGGTCCCGCCCCCAGGAGGTGAACCGCCACCTCACTCCCTTCCTGGAGGCGGGGAGAGTCGCGGGGAACGATGTTTACGGGCTCCAGCTCGCGGTCGCGCACGCCGGCGGCGTCGAGCTTCCGACGCCCGCCGCGCTGGGCGCGACAGTGGTTCGTGACGGACGAGCACTCCTCCGGCATGCTCGCGCGGCGATCGTGAAGTCGGGGACGACCACCCTCGAAGCGGCCCTCGAGGGTACCCCCTTCGTGGTGGCCTATCGAACCTCTCCCCTCACCTTCGCTCTCGCGCGACGACTCGTCCGGGTGGAACACGTCGCGCTCGCGAACCTGGTCGCGGGCTCCCGCGTCGTGCCGGAGCTTCTTCAGGGTGACGTCACCCCGCACAACCTCGCGGCTTCCGTGGCCCCGCTTCTGGGCGACACGGAACGACGCAGGGTCATGATCGAAGGGCTCGCTCGGGTTCGCGAACGCCTGGGGACGCCCGGAGCCTCGCGGCGGGTCGCGGATCTCGCCGCGGAGATCCTCGCCGGCCGAGTGGGAAGTGGTGAGGATGCACGCGTCCCATGACTCGGCGCGAGCTTCAATTTCGGGCGGCATCTTTTTTCGGGGCGGAGGCGCTCGCGGCCATAGGCGCATCGATGCGCTACGAGATCTCCGGAAAGGAGCGCGTGGAGGCCTTCCACCAAGTGGGGCGCCCGGTCATCTATGCCCATTGGCATACCTGGATCCTCCCCCTCACCATCCTCCACCGCCGGGAGGGAATCGTGGTCCTGGTGAGTGAACATGGCGACGGAGAATACATCGCCCGCGTCATTCACCGGATGGGTTTCGCGACCTCCCGAGGTTCCAGCACCCGCGGGGGAGTCGCGGGAGTCCGAGGACTCGTGCGCGCCTTGAAGGATGGCAAAGACGCGGGGATCACCCCCGACGGTCCAAAAGGGCCGGCCGGGGTGTTCAAACCGGGGGGCCTCGTCGTCGCTCAGCTCTCGGGAGCCCCGATCATTCCCATACACGTCTCCCTCGACCGTGCGTGGCGGCTCGACTCTTGGGATCGGTTCGCCATCCCCAAACCCTTCGCGCGCGTGCGCATCCGTTACGGCCAGCCCCAGGTCGTGCCCCGGGACGCCAGCGAGCCCGATCTCGCTACGCAGGCCCGCGCGATCGAAGTTTTCCTGAACGGCGGTGTTGAATGAGAGCGCCTCTCGAGAGGTCGGTCCGGCGGATGTGGCGCGGTGAGCCCGGACTCCTCACGACCGGGCTCACCCTCGTCGCGGCGCCACTTTCCGCCGTTTTTGGGACCGTCGTGCGACTCCGAGGTTTCCTCTACGACAGCGGGGTCCTGCCGGGGAGGCGCGGACCAATCCCGGTCGTCTCCGTCGGAAACCTCGCCGTCGGGGGGACCGGCAAGACCCCTGTGGCCGCCTGGCTGGCCCGGACGCTCGCGCACCGTGGTTGGAAGCCGGCCATCGTCCTCCGAGGGTACGGAAAGGACGAGATCCTCCTCCACCGTCGTTGGAACCCTGGAGTCCCCGTCGTCGCCTCTGGGAACCGTGTGCGTGGGGTCCAGGCCGCTGCGGCCGAAGGCGCGGACATCGCCGTCCTCGACGACGGGTTTCAACACCGACAGCTCCTGCGCGACCTGGATCTGGTCCTGCTGTCACCGGAACACCCGCTTCCTCCGCGGCTCCTCCCCCGAGGACCCTTTCGAGAACCCCTTTCTGCCCTTCGGAGGGCCCATCTGGTCCTCGTGACCGCGAAAGGCGGCGCAGAGCTCCCGCCGGCCCACCGGCTGGTGGACGCGCTCTCCGGCCTCAGGGGGATCCCTTCCGCGCGCGTTTTCTCCCTGGGGGACGGAGAGTGGTGCGCGCTCGGCGGAGATCCGTTCCCGCCGCCGGCCGGCCCACCATTGGTCATTACATCGGTCGGGTCCCCGGAGCCTTTTCTTCGCTCGGTCCTGTCGCGGGTAGGGGCCACTTCCGGGCACCTCGCGTTCGCGGATCACCATGCCTTCACCACGCGGGACGCGGTCTCGATCCGCCGGGCCGCGGGCGGCGCATGGATCGCCACCACGGAGAAAGACGCGGTCAAGCTCGCCCCGTTCAGGGAACTCCTCCCGGAGGTTCGGGTGCTTCCCCTGGTTCCAAATCCACCCGAGACCCTCGAGACCGAGATCCTCAACGCGCTCGAGGCGCGGCTTCGCTCGGGGACCTCGCCATGACGATCTGGATCCTCGTGGTGGGGAAGGCCAAGGGAATCCTCGAGCCCGCCATCCGAGAGTTCGAGAGCCGCGCGCGGCGGTATTGGAAGCTGGAAGTCACTGAAGTGGAAGCGGGGGCCGGAGGGGGACCGCAGGACCCAGCGCGTGTCCGGGAAGTGGAAGCACGCCGGATCCGCGACCGGCTCCCGACCCGCGCCGAAATCTGGGTGCTCACCAGGGAGGGAAAGGGGATGTCCTCACAAGACCTCGCACGCGAGCTGGGTGACCGGGCCCTGGCCGGGTCCCCCGGCGTCGCGTTCGTCATCGGCGGTGCCTTCGGGGTAGACCCCGAGATCGCGGGGCGCGCCGACCGCGCCCTTTCTTTGTCGCGGATGACGCTTCCACACGCGGCGGCCCGCCTGATCCTCGCGGAACAGCTCTACCGCGCAGGCACGATTCTCCGCGGCGAACCTTATCACAAGGGGGGTGAGTGAGCCGAGCGGGCGCTCCCCTCGTGAATGTGGAACCCCGGCGGCTTTCCGGCACACGGTTCGCCGAGGCCTGGCTCGGCCTCGAGCCTCGCGCTACGGCCCTTCTCCCCGGCGATCCCCGCGAAATCGCGTCGTACGAGGCGAAGGCCCGGGAGGTCGAACGCCGCTTCGACGCGGCAGCGCTTCGGGAGGTGGCCACGCATCTGAGCGGCGGCGGGCCCGGCGCCGCCGCGCGCCTCGAAGCCTTTGTGGGCCAGGGGGGATTCATGGTCACCACGGGGCAGCAGCCGGGACTCTTCGGCGGCCCCCTCTACGCGCTTTATAAGGGACTCACCGCGGCGGCGGTCGCCCGACGTCTCGAAGGCGTGCTCGGCCGTCCCGTGCTTCCCGTATTCTGGATCGCCTCTGAGCACCATGTTTGGGAAGACGTCGCCGCGGTCCACGTCGTGAACCTGGAAAACGTTCTGAGCGAGGTCTCTTTGCCACCTCCGGCGGGAGCGGCAGGGAAGCCCCTCCACCGCGTCGCGGTCGGACCGGAGATCACGGATGCGGTAGAAAAGTTCTGCGGCCTCCATCCCGGCTCTGAATTCCTCCCCCGGTGGAAAGATCTCCTCTCCGAGGGATATGCGCCCGGCAAGACGCTCGCCGACGGATTCCGGCATATCATGGCCGACCTCCTCGGGAGCGCAGGTGTCTTCCTGCTCTTTGCGCACGATTCGGCTCTGAAGGCCCGATCACTTCCCCTCCTTCTTCGCGAGCTCACAGAGAGCGCCGAACGGGAAGAGTCCCTCGCCTCCTTCGACGTCCGCGTTCGCGAAGCAGGGTTCGAGCCCCAGGTTCCGTTTCTCGAAGGGGCCACCAACCTCTTTTTCGAAGGCCCGGCCGGGCGCGAGCGCATTTTTCGAGATGGAACCCGCCTCCGACTTCGCGGTTCGGAAACGGTCCTCTCCTTCGACGATGTCACCGCCCGCGCGGCGGACGACCCGTCGCTCCTTAGCCCCAACGTCCTCCTTCGACCCGTGGTGGAGGCCTCACTTCTCCCCACCCTCTCCTACGTGGCGGGCCCTGGAGAAATCGCGTACCTCCCCCACGCCGCGTCCGTATTTTCCGCGCACGGCGTCGAACGCCCGATCGTCCACCCCCGCGCGGCCTTCTCCGTCCTCGAGGGGAAGGTGGAAAAGATCCTACGGAAGTTCGCACTGGGGCTTGAAGACCTTGCACTTGCGGAGCATGAGCTGGCCGGAAAGCTCGCGAGAGAGGAGATGCCCGGTGAGGTCCATGATGCGCTCCGGGCCCTGGAGCGCTCCCTCGCCGCCGGCGCGGACGCGCTCGAGCAGGCCACGATACCCATCGATCCTACGCTTCGAGGCCCGCTCGATGCCCTGAGGAGCCAGAGCGGGCAGCTTCTCGCGGATGTGGAAAGGAAGATTCTGCAAAGCCTGAAGCGCAGAAATGAGGTCGCATTGACGCAGGCGGCCAAGGCGCAGCTTCATCTTTTTCCTCTCGGACGGCCACAAGAGCGGGTCTTCAATCCATTTTATTATCTCATCCGCTACGACGACGCGTTCCTGGACGCAGTGAATGAACGGGTGAAACAGGCCGTACTCCCTTGAGGCACATGCGGTTGCTCCCCGCACTTTTTCGGAGGTAGCTTTCGCACATGTGGTGGATCGTCATCATCGTCGTCGCGCTCCTGATTCCCGAGGTCCTTTCCACGATCCTCGACTCCCGGCTGGGGCGCGCGATCGCTGCGCAAGTCGAGCGCCGGGGCCAGCTCGAAACGCCGGAAAGGCTCGCGGACCGCGTTCGCTTGCTGGAAGGCGAGGTGGAGCGGCTCAACGAGGACGTACGGCGCCTCACCGAGGAATCCGACTTCTTCCAGAAGCTACTCACCGAACGGTCGCCCACAGACCGGTCTCGGCTGCCGCCCCGCGGTGACCCCACCTCCTGACCGTTCTTCCGCCTCGTACCGGGTCGCCGCCGGGATCCTGGGAAGCCGGATCACGGGGCTGGTCCGGGAAGGCGTCTTCGCACACTTCTTTGGCGTCTCCCCGGTGGCGGATGCCTGGGGCGTGGCCCTTCGGACCCCGAACGTCCTGCAGGTCCTCCTCGGAGAGGGGACGCTCTCAGCCTCCTTCATCCCTATTTACGCCGAGCTGCTCGAAGAGGGGAGAAAAAAGGAAGCGGCGCGTTTCGCCGGCGCCGTCTTCGGGCTCCTGACGGTCGCCGCGGGCCTGCTTGCCGTTCTTGGAATCTTGCTGGCGCCCTGGATCGTGAGGATCGTCGCCGGCGGGTTTGCGCCGGAACTCCAGGAGACGACCACCGGTCTCGTCCGCATCCTCTTTCCCATGACCGCGAGCCTGGCCGTCTCGGCCTGGGCGCTCGGGGTCCTCAACACACACCGCCGTTTCTTTCTCTCGTACGCAGCGCCGATCGCGTGGAACGCGGCCATGATCGTCGCGATGGTGGGCGGCGGATGGGTCTGGGAGCTTTCCGGCGAGGCGCTCGCGAACGTCCTCGCCTGGGGTGCCGTGGCCGGGGGTGCGCTGCAACTCGGCATCCTGATGCCGGTGGCTGTCCGGCTCCTCGGAGAGTTTCGCCCTTCGCTCGCGACGAAGGCGGAAGGCGTCGCGGAGGCGTTTCGAAATTTCGTCCCGATGGTCAGCGCTCGTGGCGCGGTGAACTTGAGCGGACTGCTCGATGTGGCGCTCGCTTCCTACCTGGCCAGCGGCGCAATCGCGCTCCTGCGTTACGCGCAGACGCTTTACATCCTTCCGATCTCCCTGTTCGGCCTTTCCGTCGCGGCCGCAGAGCTTCCCGAGCTCTCGCGAATTCGGAGCCAGGGCCGGGAAGCGCTCGCACGGGACGTGGGACGGGGCATCGAGCGTGTTGCGTATTTCCTGATCCCTTCGGCGCTGGCCTACCTCTTCCTCGGGGACGCGATCTCGGCCGTCATTTATGGACGAGGCGCCTTCGGCCCCACGGAAGTGCTCGCGACCTGGGGGGTCCTCGGAGCCTACGCGCTCGGGATGCCGGCGTCGGCAGTCTCGCGGCTCCTCTCCTCCGCCTTTTACGCCATGCACGACACGCGCACTCCCGCGCGCGTCGCCTACCTACGGGTCGCACTTTCGTTCGGGGTCGGAGCGGCGCTCATGTTTCCCCTCGACCGGCTGGGTGTCGGCGAGCTCCGGCTCGGGGCAGCCGGCCTCGCGCTGGGGGCCACGGTCGGGGCGTGGACCGAACTCCTCCTCCTCCGAAGAGCACTCCAGCGGACGATCGGGCCCCATGGAAGCGCACCGGGGACCTTCGCCCGCATCTGGTTGGCGGCGGGCTCCGGCTGCGCCGCGGGGCTTGCGGCGGGCCTCCTCCTCGCGGGCACCCCCCCCTTGATCCAAGCGGCCGGAACGCTTCTCCCCTTCGGCGGGGTATACTTCGTCGCCACGATCCTCCTCGGAGTCTCCGAACCCCTGCAGGGGCTCCGCCCGAACCGCCGTCCGAAGCCGTGATCGCCCCAACCGAGCTGGATCACCTCCCGACCTCTCCAGGGGTCTATCTCTTCATGGATGAGGAGGGGGAGGTCCTCTACATCGGAAAGGCCAAGTCCCTGCGGACGCGGGTCCGCAGTTACTTCCGAGGCGATGCGGGACGGGGGATCCGCATCCAGGAGCTCGCGAGACGGGCCCACGGCGTGGAGACGATCGTCGTCGGATCCGACGCCGAGGCGCTCGTGCTCGAAGCCAATCTGATCAAAGAGCACCAGCCTCGGTTCAACATTCAACTTCGAGACGATAAGCGGTATCCCTTCATCAAGGTGACGACGCAGGAGCCCTTTCCGCGGGTCTATGTCACTCGGCGTATCCGCAACGACGGGGCCCGGTATTTTGGTCCCTTCACCTCCGTGGGCCCCGTGCGCCAGGCCCTCGACGTCGTGAAGCGCCTCTACACGGTTCGGTCCTGCCTGTACGACCTCCCCTCGGAGGCGCCCCCGCGCCCCTGCCTCGACTATCACATCGGCCGCTGCAAGGCGCCCTGTGTGGGGCTTCAATCGCAACGGGAATACGGCGAGATGATCCGCGAGATCCTTCGGCTCCTCGGCGGAAAGACCGAGGCGGTGCGCAAGGAAATTGCGGTGGAAATGGAGGCTGCCGTCCGGGAGCTTCGCTTCGAGGACGCCGCCCGCCACCGCGACGTATTGCGCGGGTTGGATTCGATCTCGCGGGAGCAAAGGGCGGAAGGGACGGATGGCGGCGACCGGGACATTCTGGGGATCGCTCGCGATGGGAGCCTGGGAGCCGCCGTCGTGCTCAAGATCCGGCGCGGCGTGCTCCTGGGAAGGGAGAGCCATCGCTTCGACGGGATCGCGGAAGAGTCCGACTCCGATCTTCTCGGCAGCTTCACGACCCAGGCCTACCTCCTGGGTGGAACGGAAGCCGACCGGGATCTTCCGCATGAGGTCCTCCTCCCCATGGACTTTGCGGACCGTGAGGTCCTGGAGGGGGTGCTGACCGAACGCGCCGGCCACAGGGTGCGTCTTCTCGTCCCCGAGAGGGGCGACAAGACACGGTTGATCGAGCTTGCCGTATCAAACGCGCGCGCCATTCTCGAGGAACGCGTGCTTTCCCAGGAGGGGGCCCCCGAACGAGCGGACTCCATCCTTTACGACCTCCAGGAACGGCTGGGGCTCAAAGTCGTGCCGCGCCTCATCGCCTGCGTGGACATCTCACACACCCAGGGAAGCGAACTCGTCGCGAGCGTGACCGTTTTCGAAAACGGAGAGCCGAAAAAGAGCCTGTACCGGAAGATGCGGATCCGCGGGGGGTGGACCAACGACGACTTCCGCTCCATGGGGGAAGTTGTCGAACGGTACCTCTCGCGGCGGATCGCGGAGGGCGAACCTCTCCCCGAGCTCCTCCTGCTGGACGGGGGCAAAGGCCAGCTTTCGGCGGTCGAGCCGGTCCTGTCCCGGATCGGCGCGCCGGAGATCGCGCTGGCCGCGCTCGCGAAGAGGCAGGAAGAGATCTTTCGTCCTGGGCTGGCGGAGCCTCTTCGGCTCTCCCGTCGGGATCCGGCACTCCGATTGCTCCAACGAATCCGGAATGAGGCGCACCGCGTCGCCCTCGGGTATAATCGCAAGCTGCGGGGCCGGAGGACCCTCACGAGCGAACTCGGTAGGATTCCGGGGGTGGGCCCGGCCCGCCAGCGCTCCCTTCTGACGCACTTCGGCTCCGTGAAAGGAGTCCGCGAGGCGAGCGAGGACGAGCTTGAAGCCCTTCCGGGGTTCTCCAAAGTCCTCGCGCGGCGCGTGCTCCTGCACCTGAAGAACTGATCGCCTGGACCTCCACCCTGGTCGTTGCAGGTCACCTCGTATTCCGGGAAACCTCAAAGGTTTGACGGCGCGCAGGGATCCTCCGTAACTTGAAGGGTTACCCTCATCGTAGGGGTCACGCTCATCGGGAAGCCCTCCGGCGGGTGCCACTGCGATCCGCGTTGCCGCGCCGGATCGGGGTCCCTGTTCGGAGTTCCATTTCGAGGATCACCAGGAGGAGTTGGATGAACGTCCGGCGTGCAGTCACGAGCCTCTTTGGCATTGCTCTCATCGTTGCGGGTTGTGCCAGTGGCGGAGGGGCCAACGAGCAGGGGTTCGAAACGATCTCGCAGCCGGTCGAGGGCGACGACCTTCCGGCATGGGTACTCGAGCTCCCGGAGGGTGACCCGCCCCGCGACAACGAGCAGACTGGGTTGACCGCCCTCTACTTGCTGCAGGCTTCTCAGGCATCCGAGGAGCCGCGGGAGCAGGAGCTTTACCAGTCGGCGTTGGAAGCCGCCCAGGCGGGAATCCAGCTCGACCCCACAAACGCCCAGTCGTATTTCCAGGCGGGCGAAGCCTATCTGGGGCTTGGGAACTACTCGATGGCCGGAGAGATGTTCGAGCGTGCGGAAGCCATCTTCCCGCGTTTTGTGGTGGAGACGGACTACATCCGCGAGCTGTCCTGGATCGAAGCCTTCAACGAAGGCGTGGAAATCGTCCTCGCCGGGACGGGCGATGCGGCCCCGGCGTTCGAGCGCGCCCATTCCATCTACCAGGGCCGCCCCGAGGCGATGATTCAGCTCGGGGGCATTTACGCGGACCGAGACCGCACCGGTGACGCGATCGACCTCTTCCTCCAGGCCGTCGAGGTGGTCGAAGGACCGCGGGCCGATCGCATCGAGGACGCGGAGCTTCGCGCAGAGTGGGAATTGGCTCGAGAGGTCGCCCTGCTCAATGCCGGGCAACTTCTCTTCCAGGAGCAGCGTTATGCGGAGGCCGCCGAGGTGTTCGAGGATGTGCGCGAGATCCTTCCCGACGACCTGAGCGTCATCAGCAATCTTGCGGCCTCCCTCGTCCTCGCCGGTGAGACCGCCCGAGCCCAGGCGATTTACGACGAGTTGCTCCAGCGCCCGGACCTCAGTGCCCGCGACCTGGTCAACATTGGCACGGGGCTCTCGGAAGGGGGAAACGAGGTGCAGGCAGCCAGGGCTTTCGCGCGTGCGCATGAGATGATCCCGGAGGCCCGGGACCCGCTCTACAACTACGCTCAGTCACTTTATTTCGCGGCGGACGCGGCCGACTCGACCGCCGCCCCGGGCCTCTGGGGCGAGTCGTTCGACGTGGGGCAGGATCTCCTCGAGGTGGACACCCACAGCAGCAACGCTTATCGCATGGTGATCACCGCTCTCGCGCGCCTGGGCCGGGATCGCGAGGTCGATCCATACCTGGAAAGCTTTAACGCGCTCCCCTTCGAGATCACCGGGATCGGGATGGGTCAGCTTCCGGACGGGTGGGCTGTGGCCGGGAGGGTCACGACTCTGGCCGGCGGAAGTCCGGGGACGGACGTGAATATGGAAATGCACTTCTATGGGCTGGACGGGAGCCTCGCCGGATCGGAAAGCTTCGAAGTCACGCTCCCCGCGATCGGGGAGTCGGTCCAGTTCCAGGTGGATCTGGTCACGGACGCCGATGTCGGAGGCTATCGGTACGAAGTTCCATAACCAGCCGCCCATCGATTGACCCCGCGGGTGCCTTGACCTCGGGTCGCGCGGAAGGGATTTTTCCAGGGCGGTTGCGGGCGTAGCTCAGTTGGTAGAGCATCAGCTTCCCAAGCTGAGGGTCGCCGGTTCGAACCCGGTCGCCCGCTCTGGACCGAAAGTGAAGGCCCCGCAGGGAGCGAACTCCCTGCGGGGCCTTCTTTCTTTCCCCTCATCCCGCGATCCGGTAACAGATCGGGTAACAAACAGGCCCCCGGGAGCGTGTTACCGGGCCCCCACTGTAGCCTCCTCGAGGGTGGCGTCCGCGCTCTCCCGGTGGTGCTCGATTCGGAATTCTACCTCCGCGGATCCACCGTCGACGGCTCTCCCGTGCAGGTGGCCGTACCGCTCCTCGATCATGCTCTGGGAGGAGTGGCCGAGCTCGCGAGCGACGGTGTAGAGGGAGACCGGCGCCCCGCGATCCAGCGTCTGGATCCGAGCGGCCGTGTAGGTGTGCCTCAGCATGTGGAGCCGAACGTGGCCGGCGGGGAAGCCGGCGCGCTCGCCGATCTTGTCGAGCGCCTTTCGCAGATCACGGATCATTCCCTCAGTCTGTCCCCTGTTCGACGGGAAGAGCAGATCGCCCGTCGCGCCGTCCTGGGCCCGCTCGAGGAAGTACGCCTCGAGGATCGTGCGGAGTTGGGGCCAGAGCGGGACCTCGCGGGTCGACCCTTTCGTCTTGAGCCGCCGCCACTTGTTGGATCGGATGAAGATTCTCCCGAGCCTGAGGCTCACGTCGTCCACCTCGAGACCGAGCACCTCCGACTTCCGGGCGCCCGTGAGAAGAAACGTCGCGAGAATCGGGTAGAGGTGCGGGTTCGGCTTCGCTGAGATGGCACCTCCGTGATCCTGCCTTTCGGGTTCAACTGGAGCGCGGTACGTCCTCGCCGCTTCGAGAAGGACCGCCGCCTCTTTCGCGGAGAGGAAGTCGGCCTCGACCTTGTTCTCTGTGGGCTTCGAGTACATGTCCGCCACCGGGTTCACGGTCACGTATCCGTCCGAGACTCCGCGCCGGTAGAGGTTCGAGAGTGAGTTCAGGTGCTTTCGGACCGTCGTGTCGGAGAGCGTGCCGCCTCGTTTGTTCGAGAGCCCCCTCAGGTGCTTCACGAAACCGCCCATGTCGAGCGGAGTGAGGGAAGCGATCTCGGTGGCGGCTCCGAAATAGTCGACGGCGGTCTGGAGGTGGCGCTCGGTCTGCTTGAGCCACGAGGCGACGACTTCTTCGTCCTCCTCCTTCTGATTGAGGTGGAGGGCCGCGTACCACTTGAGGCCGGCCCCTTTCGGTCGCTCGATCCCGAGCGCGCGTGCCTTCGCACCGGAGTCCCGATCCTTCTTCGCCGCCTCGAGCTCGGTCACTCGGTCGGACGCGATCTTCGCCGCGACGTCCGGATCCGTCGTCGCGATCCGCTCTCCCTTCGGTTTCAGGGCCTCCAGGCCCCCGCCGAGATCCCGGAAGTCGCCGTAGAAGCGTCCTCGCTTCGTGTAGAGTCGGGTCTTACGAGTCATGAGTCTCCTCCTCGGCGGTGAATTGGTCTCGGACTTCTTCCGGGATTCGATGCCAACGAACCTTTAGGGCCTCCACAGAGACCTTCGCATGGCGCCTTTTCCACTCGCCGGGGTCGTGTCCGGTGGGGGGCGTGCGCCTCCACAGTTTTAGGATTTCCGACCATGCCGCCTCCCGATTCTTCTGCCGAAGGCGCAGGAGGTGATAGTCGAGCTCGCTGACGTCGGGCCCCTTGAGGGTGAGGGCAGATATCGGATCCGTCCCCTCGCTCCAGGCGTCCCGGAGGTGCTCACGGTGAATGCGCCGGATCTCACGCTCCGTGATTGGTGCGTGCAGGGTCAGCGTCGCACACCGGTGCCGGAGGACCGTGCCATCCGGCAGGTTTTCGTGGTGTTCGCGAATGCCGATGATCGCACGGTGCAGGCGAGGTCGCTCCCCGTAGACCACCCAGTCTCGCACGTCCGAATGCAGAAACCCCGTAGCGAGAGCAAGTTGCTTCAACGCCTCGTCAATTGGGGAAGCGCCGACCCAAACGCCACCCGATCCGTCCGCCTGACGCCTTAGCGGAGTCTCCGTCCCGAGAAGTTTCGACCTTAGTCCCTGGACGTATCCCTCGGCCGCGTGGGCCCGCTCTTCGGCGAGGACCAGCTCAGGTCCGCGTGCGTCGAGGACGACTTCGCCTGTCCGCTCGCGCGAACGCCGCCGCTCTTCCTTCAGATCGATCTCCACGGTTCCTCCTTGCAGTTACATCCTTGTGCCGCATACGTAACGATATACGCGAGCCGAGGCCCACCGCAAGAGTAGGAGGCACCCAACGTGAGGAGAGGTCGCATCCCGGTCCCGAGTCGCGCCCGCCGATCCCCGATCCCAGTCCGCTTGTCGGACGCGGAGCGGGCCCTGATCGAGGCCGCAGCCGCGCGGCGGCCCGACCACCTTTCGTCCTACATGCGAGAGGCCGCCCTCGACGCCGCCCGCCGGGACCTGGGCGCGTAGATCGTGAATCTCCACGCCCGACTCGCGTCCGCACTAGAGCAGATCCCGGTGGGCTCTCTGGTCCCTCGCGATTGGATCGCCGGCATCCTCGAGGAGACTGGAGAGTCCCGAGACGTGGATCTGACCGTCGCCGAGGCCGGGAGCATTCTCGGCCGCGCGCCGTCCACGATCCGCACGTGGGCCGGCCAGGGCCGACTCGTGGGAGCGTACCGTCTGGCCGGCCGCGAATGGCGAATCCCGAGGGCGGCGCTCCGGTCCTTGCGGGACGCTGCCGACCTCGGGTCCGAGGATCCGAGCGACCCGTCGGACCTCAGTGAATATCGCCGGCGCATCCGGACGGGAGGGAAGGGTTGACGGGCGTCGCGTGGCCTGTCGGACTGCGGGCGGATCTCATCGCCGACCGAGCCCGGTGCGCCGCATGCCGGCGGCCTCTCGCCGAAGCGGATTTGCGGCGCGTAGTCACCGGCGAGGACGTCGACCTCCTCGCGATCTGTCGATGCGGCCGCCCGGAGATCCTTCCGTGGGTGCGAGGTGGTGCTTGACTCGCCTTCGGGACGCGGCGCTCCGGTACGCCTCTCACGGGTGGTTGGTGTTCCCGGTCGTTCCGCGCGGGAAGGAGCCGCTTACGCCGAACGGCTTTCTCGACGCGACGATGGACCCGGCCACCATTGCCGAATGGTGGTCCCGCTGGCCGGCGGCGAACATCGGGTTCCCACCCGGCCGCGCGGGGCTGATCGTGCTCGACGTGGACAGCCCGGAAGGAGGCGAGGAGCTGAGACGACTCGGGGTTCTCGCAGAGCCAACGATGATAGTGAAGACGGCTCGGGGATCGCACTTCTATTTCCAGCATCCCGGCGGCACCATCGGAAACCGGAAGCTACGGGGACTCGTAGACGTACGGGCGGATCGAGGTTTTGTGCTACTTCCGCCCTCCTTCCATCCATCCGGTAAGAGGTACCAGGCGCTCGGGAAGATTGAAGAGATCCGGCCGCTCCCGCCCGCTGTGGCCGCGCTCCTCCGGCGGCCGGATCCGGCTCCACGGACGACCCCTCCGACGACTCCTGCGGTTGACGCTGGGACTCCGCGCCGTCGCGCCTACGTCATCGCCGCGATCGAGTCGGAGTGCCTGGAGCTGGCGAACTCACCGGAGGGCGACCGGAACAACGCCCTCAACCGTGCCGCGTGGAGCCTGTCCCGATTCGTCGCAACCGGCGAGGCGGACGCCGGAAAGCTCGTTGATCTCCTGACCTTCGCCGCACGGAACACTGGTCTCGAAGATGACGAGATCGGGAAGACGATCGAGAGCGCGTTCGGGGCACGCGGGATCGAGGTTCCGGCATGAGCGGCCCCGCATTGGACCTCCAGGCCGAGCTCCACCGTCGCGCGGCCGAGACGACTCCCCCGGGCGAAACGCTCACGGATTCGAGTAACGCTACTCGGCTAATCCGCATCCATGGGGAGCGGCTTCGCTACATCGCGCCATGGGGGCGCTGGGTGGTTTGCGGGGAAGACGGATTTTGGGTGCAGGACTTCCGCGACGTGCAGGTGCGCGAGCTCGCAAAGGACGTGGGGGAGGCGCTCAAACAGGAAGCCGCAGCAATGACCGACGCGGCAACCGCCAAACAGGTGTTCAAGTTCGCCTTCCGCTCCCTCAATGCCCACGGTATCGGCGGTATGGTGGACCTGGCACGCGGGATCGAGGGTGTCCCGCTCGATCACGAGGACCTGGACCGGGACGGGTGGCTCCTGGGGGTCGAGAACGGAGTGCTCGACCTTCGGGAATCCGGCGGCTTCCGTCCCGCTTCTCCTTCCGACCTGATGGCCCTGCGGTGTCCCGTCACCTGGAACGAGGACGCCGAGGCCCCCCGATGGGAACGCGCCCTCCAGGAGTGGTTCCCGGACGCGAGCGTGCGGTCCTACGTCCAGCGGGTGGCCGGCGCCGCACTCGTGGGCTCACAACGCGATCACGTCTTCGTGATTCACTTCGGACTCGGCGGGAACGGGAAGGGCACATTTCTCCGGGCCCTACAGCGGGTCCTCGGCCCACTCGCTGTCGAAGTGCATCTCTCGCTCCTGGTCGAGACGAAGTTTAAAGAGCACGACACGGTACGCGCAGACCTGTTTCGTACCCGACTCGCGGTCGCGGTCGAGACGGACCGGCGGGTGAAGCTCGCGGAAGCTTCCGTCAAGAATTTGACGGGGGGCGACCGGATCCGTGCCCGGAGGATGCGGGAAGACCCGTGGTCATTCGACCCCACACATTCGCTTTGGCTCCAGACGAATCACCTCCCCGAAATCGGGGGACGGGATACCGGGATCTGGAGGCGCATCCGGGTTGTCGAGTGGAAGAACACCTTCACCGGCAAGGCCGCCGATCCGAACCTCGATGACGTTTTAGCCTCCGAAGCTCCGGGCATCCTGCGATGGCTCGTGGAAGGGTGCCTCCAGTGGCAGGCCGAAGGGCTCTCTGAACCCGAGGCTGTGATCCGTGCCACCCTCGACTACCGCAACAAGGAAGACACCTTCGCCCGGTTCGCATCCGACTGTGGACTCGTGTTCCGGACGGGTCTCGAAATTCAGGCCCAGGAGCTCCAGGGGCTTCTCGGTGAGTGGACGGACTCCGAAGGCAAAGTGCGTCCTGAAGGACTCACCGATTGGCTCACCGAGAACGGGGCGCTCAAACAGCAACGTCGGGTGACTGGCCCGGATGGGAAGACGAGGCGGCCGAAATTCTGGATTGGAGTTGGCCTAGAAGACGGTTCACACGAAACGGCGCAAACAGATGCCATTAACTGAGTTCTGCGATTCGGCGCGCCAAGGTGTCACCAGTGTCACCAGGGGTTGCTTGTTCCCCTCTACGCGCGCGCGTATGAGAAACAATGCTCAAGTGCCGGTGACGCTGGTGCCACGATCAAAACCCTGGCCGTGCGGGAGTTGACGACTCCATGACCAACCCGACCGTGCAGACCTCGACGGTGCGCTCCATCGACCTCCCACTCGGTGCCGGCCGCCAGGTCGTACGGATCACCCTCGCGCCCGACTCACTCGTCATCGCGGCGGGCTGGGGTATCGGCGAGGGATTCCACCGCTGCGGGTGGGATGCGCTCCCGCTCGTTCTCCCGGCCGGCGCTCTCCCGAAACTCCGCGCGGCCCTCGAGGAGTTATCGAACGGAGGCGAGGGGTGAGCCTTCTTCGCTCGATCTTCTCGCGGATCCAGCTCCTCGCCTGGGAGCTCCGCTGGTGGTTCCCGTGAGTTCACGATCCTCCCGGTGGGCGCGCTGCCCCGATTGCGGCAAGGTCCCGCCAATTCGCCGGTTGGGCGACCCGGGCCGCGGGCGGCTTTCGATCCAGTGTCGTTGCGGGTGCCGGTTCGAGGTCGACGCCAGCGAGATCCGGCCGAGCGACGGAGGCGCGACGTGAGCCACGAGGCATTCCCGCCAGAGTTCAGGCTCGTCTGGACAGCGAAGCTGTCGAAGCGCGAGCGCGAAGTCGCGCGGCTCCTCGCGTGCGGGCTTTCGCAGGCCGAGATCGCTGCGGAGTTGTGCAGGTCGCCGCACACCATCCGAGCGCAAATCCGGCACGCTGGAAGCCTCTTCCCGGGGTCGGGAACCCCGTCCGTTCGGCTGATCCGCGCCTACGCAGTTGCCAATGGAGCGGCAACCTAAAAATAGCCGTTTTCGGTGATTCGCGATCCATTCCGACCCGCGAGATTTGAAGCCATGAAGAATCGAAACCGTCCCCGAGGCCGATCCGAACCGCGTCGGAAGATCAATCTGCGGGTGCCGGTCAGTGCCGAGCAGCTCCGCCTGATCGACGCCGCATGTGCCGAGCTCGATATGCCGCGATCGACCTTCGTGGCCGCGGCCACCGCAGTGAACGCCTGGGAGTGCGTGGGGGACCGATGAATCACGAGTGGGCCGAGGGCGGGCCGGCGTTCGGCATGGGTCGCCGTCGGGCGTCGCGTCCCGCCTCGGGGCCTGCCGAAACCTTCAGGAGAGAGAGACCATGAGTTCAGGGACAGACCCGATCGCCGCATACGATGCGCTACTCCGCGCCCGCCATGAGAAACGAGCCGAGGCCGGCGAGCTCGAGGGGCGACTCGACCAGGTCACAACCGAAATCACCGCGGCCCGTTCGGAGGACCGGACAACGGAAGCGGCGCGCGCGGTTCTCGATGGGACGCCCGTGGCGAACATCGCGGCCTTCGAAGAGGAGCGCACCGATCTCCGACGCCAGATCAAAGTGCTCCACAGGGTGGACGGCCTCTACCAGGAGCGGATCGACGCCGCGAAGGGAGCTCGCGACGCGAAAATCATGGACGCGGCCGAGCCCCGCGTCAGGAAGGCCGTCCAGGAGGTCGCCGAGGCGCTTCAGGCGCTCTCCGGGCCGGTCGGGCGATTCGTCGCGGAGATGGAAGCGTTCCGAGATCAGGACGTCGCCCACACCGGCCGGTTCCCGGGACTCAACGTCCGCGGCTTCCTCGGGAAAGAACCCGACAGCCGCATCAATCGCCTCCTCGATGAAATCGAGAGCGACTACGGCGTCCGGGTGAAGCGGCCCGAAAGGGACGAAGAGCTCAAGGCCCGGAAGGCCGCCCTCGAGAAGATCGCGGCCCGTGACCGGCTGCACGGCGAGTCACTCGCTGCCGGCCCGGACGGAATCTTCCGTTGGGTCCGAGGCCGGAAGGTTTCCCTGGGGACGCCGGTATGAGTCACGTCGTCTCGTCGATGGAATTTCGTTGGGGCTCCGTCAACGGCGAATGGGCACCAATGGAGCGCCGAGTTCCGGGGGGCACCTGGACGCGGTGCAACGGCGCCTGTCCCCAGCGATCCGGGCGCGCCATCGAGCAGCGAGGCCGGACCCACGCGGCGCGGACGATCGCGGATCCCGCGCACCTTGCCCGCGCCACGAGGGAGGAGGAGGAGCGTCGCGAGCGCGCCGAAGCCGAGGAGCTTCACCGCTCCGAGCTCATTGCCGAGAGTGCCCTGCACAATAGGGACCGCTCGTGGTGGTGACGCACGAGGCCCAGATCGCGCACGAGTTGCGCGCTCGGCAACTCGACCTCGCCGAGTCGTCGATGGGCCTGGACCTCGTCGAGCAGGCCCGACGGGAGGCACGCGGAAGGCGGGGAGCTCCTCTCCAGGAATCGCTCCGCCTCAGTGCCTACCACGAGGCCGGCCACGCGATCGTCGCGGTCGTGACGGGTGGGGTTGTCCACGGGGCTGCGATCTACGGGACCGGAGGCGGGTCATGCTGGATCCGCGCCGGTGACACCGACCGAGACCCTGCTTACCTCGCGGGCGCTGTCTCGGAGTCGTTCGCCGGCGGGTTCGGTGCGCGTCCATCCGGCCCGGACCTCGCGCTCATCCGGGGGGGTCGCGCCGTCGCGCCGTCCCGGTTCATCGCCGAGGATCTCGTCTCGAGACACTGGCGCGAGATCGAGCGGTTGGCCTCGGCCCTTCTCGCCGCCGGGTTCGTCGATGGGGAAACCATCCACGCCATCGCGGGCCGACAACCGCAAGGGGGTGACGCATGAGCACGATCGAGTTGGTGATCGAACGAAGCGACGATGGCGAGTTCGTCGGCACCATGCCCGAGTGTGATCTCGTTGTCACGGCTCCGACGATCGAGGAACTGAGGGACAGAGCGCGGCGAGCGTACCGTGCCGCCACCTCGGTCCCCGAGTTCGTCGCGGTTGAGACGCTGGAGGTAGAGGAGTGACGCCATGACCCGCTCACACGCGCGCGCGATGCCCCAGGGGGGTGGGGGCTGTAAATCCCCACAGCAAAAGGGCTTAGGAACCGGCGGTAGGCTTTATTCACACACGCACGCCGGTGAACAATGGAAATTTCTTCCGAGTCCCGACCATGGCTGAGGTGCTCCCGATCCGCCCGCGGGCCGTGCCTTCTCAGGTCGTCGGCCCGGTCGAAACGCCCGATCCGCCCGCCCCGCCGTCCAGTCTTCGCGGCGAGGGAGCCGAGCTCTGGCGCTCGATCGTGGACCAGTGGGTCCTCGGGCCGGACGGTCTCCCCCTTCTCCGGGCCGCCTGCGAAACCTGGGACCGATACCGCGAGGCCGAGGTGGTCCTTCGGGAGGAGGGCCCGACGGTTCTGAATCCGGACTCCGGCCTCACGTGCATTCATCCCGCGCACCAGGTCGCCCGGGACAACCTGCGCGAGTTTCGCCAGCTCTTCCGACAGCTTCATCTCGAGGTCCCGAGTGAGGTAGTCCCGTGACGACCCGCCCTCGCCGCCGCGTGCGCGCCGATCAACCGAGCCCGGTCGAATGGGATTGGCTCCTCGCCGCTCCCGACTGTAACCCCTTCCTCGGGTTCAAGGGAGGAGTCCTGAGCACTCCGGAGCGGCTCTGGCGGCTCTGGCGGGAGCTCGAGTCGGAGATCCGCGCCGCGTGGCGCACGACCCCGCCGGCGAAGCTTCCCTTCGGCCATCCGGCGCGCGCAGATTCGACGCCGCCGAGGGAGGGCTGACCCGTGACCACCCTCGCCCGCCTGAACGTCCTGGTCGGGGCCGACGACCGGACCATCCACACGAATTCGATTTTCGTGGGCTCCCGGGTAGGGGGCTGGCGACTGGTGGAACCCCCACGGGTTGAGTAGCGTAAGCTCGTAGGCGTGGTGCCTAGGCGCCCGACCTAACGGTGCCATTTCTCACGAGGTTCGTTCGCAAAGCGGAGTCCCATGGCTAAGGCAATCAAAGCGACCCCGGTGGTGAAGGGTAAGGCAGCCGTGCGGATCCAGAAGGAAATGCGCTCAGGCACGCCCAACACGGCCCGCCGTGTGACGACGATTCAGCGCGCCGACGCGGTGTATACCACGGCGACCGGAGCCGCCAAGGGAGTGCGGACCTCGAAGAAGTGAGCCCGGAAGGCGACGGCTTCCTCTCGTCCCTTCACGTCGTCGCCTTGCCGAAGGAGTTCACTGCCCCGCCTTTCGATTGCGGGGAGCCCGACCTGACCGATTACCTGTGCGATGGCACGGCCGTCACGGACCAATTGACGGGTTTTTCGTGTTCCTACCTCGTGACCCTTCCAGATGGGGAGCTGGTCGGTTACTTCGCGGTCCTCGCCGACAGTATCCGACTACGCACGAAGGAACGACCGAAGGGGGCGCGTTACTCGACGGCCCCGGCCCTCAAGTTGGGACGGATGGGAGTGGACAACGGCTTCAAAGGTCGGGGAGTGGGGACGTGGATTCTGGACTTCGTGGTCGGGTTAGCGCGATCAGTCGCAGAGGACATAGGGATCCGCTACGTCACCCTCGATGCGATGCGGCGAGACTCTCTTGTAGCCTGGTATGAGCGGTACGGGTTTGTGCGAAACGAGGGGGAGACCGACCGGGAGATTGCGGTCCTCAAGTTCTTCAAGCGGTTCAAGAGCGACGATGGCCTGACCCACACGAGTATGAGATTCGATATTCTCCTCGAGGAGGAGCTGAGGGGTGCGGCGACCGTCTCCTGACGGCGCTGGAGCGGGGGCAGGGCGGGAGCGGACGTTTCGGTTCGCCCACCGATGGACAAACCGATTCCCCCTACGCTGCCGCGCTGGAGGAGGAGGAGGCGAAGCGAACCGGCGGGCGTCCGAAGAAGGGGGAAACACCGGGCAATATTGCCACAGGTTCCGACACAGGCCGCGCCCGCGAGAAAGCCGCGAAGGCCGCGAACGTATCGGCTCGCTCCGTTTCCGACGCCAAGGTGAGAAGTCTACCCGCGTAGAGCTCCCGACGTCGGAAGATTCTGGCCCAGTGTCGGACCCTCCGGTTACCTTGGCCGTCCACCCTCAAACGGAAGCGAGTTTGTGAAGGACGCTCCGGAGCTGCGGACTGTAAAGGGCCGAGACGGCCAGTCGTGGGAGGTGACCCTCAGGTTTCCCCTTCCACGACGTCGGGAGAGCGGTACGGGTCCGGCGCCCGTCATGGTGCCGACTATACGCTTCATGAGCGGAGATGAAGTCAGGTCCACCGAAGCGCGGAACCACCTCTCTCTCGATGAGTTCTCCGATGCTGAATTGCTCCGACTGCTCCACAATTCTACAGACGAGAGGGCGGGGCTATGACCCTCTGCTCGCCTGAGGGTGCGCTTGCTGCAACCCTTCGATGCCGTTGGATCTTTGGACCGCCCCCCCCCGTGGCGGGTCCTAGTTCCTCCCCATTTTGCTGAGCCTCAAGTGGGAATTCTTGACCGACTGTTCGGGCGTCGCGCTGATGAGCACCGGAGCCATCGTCCGGGGGGACACACCCCTATTTGGGATTCCGTGGAGGAGATCAAGCGGGCGAAACGCGAGGGACGTTTGCAAGATGCGCTCGGGATGCTACTGGCGGCTATCGAGCAGACGGAGAATGAAGCCGGGAGGCATGGCTACGGTGTCGCCCCTTGGTACTACTGGCATGCGGCGATCGTTTACCGCAAGCTGGGCCAGGATGACGACGAGCTTGAGATCCTACGCCGGTTTGCGAAGCAACCTCATGCCCCCGGGGCCAGGGTCCCGAAACTATTGCAACGGCTCCAAGAGGTCGAGGCGAAGCGAGTGGAGTCCGAGACCGGGGGAAGCGGGGGATGAGTGACGCCCTCCGGCACCACCTTGCATCTCTCCCAGCCGGCCCCGTGCCGCGGGACGACCACGCCCTCGACCGGCTCCTCGAGAACGCCTGGGATCAGCTCAGCGGGGGCGACGGGGGAATGGAAGGCTACAAGATCCATAACCGGATCTTCAACGTGACTTGGGCCCCTCCGACACTCGCCTTCGAGATCGAGCGTCACGGAGGCATCGTGGCGGGGGGATCCGGCTACGCCGAGATCCAGTCATGGGAGGTCAACGCGGACACGGCCGTCGCGTCTCTCGTGAGCAGCCGGAAACAGCGGGTTCGCCCGATGCAGGCCGCGGTCGACACTGAGCAACTGGCGGCGGAGCTCGCGGCCCTCATCCTGGCAGGCGAGAAGGACGGAAGGCTGCGCCTGAGCGGCGATCGGGTGCAGGTGAAGATGGCGGCCGTTCTGCCTTCGGCGGCAAAACAGACAACGCAGGGGCGACAGAAGCGGCTTAACGCCGCTCTTGGAATCCACCTCGGGAAAAGAGGGTGGGTTCGTGGACCTGGGGGCTGGTGGTCCCCCAGGGATCCGGAGGAGTGAAGCTTATTAATGGGCGGCCCCGACGGGGGCCGCTTCTTTTTTGGGTCCCCGCTGATCGCCCGCTGATCGCTCGACAGCATCCTCCCCCGCATGGCCCTGCTCGCTTTCCCTGACGACGTGGCACGCCTCGAGGTGGATGGCGAGGGCGTCACCTTCTTCACCTGGGACACTCCCGCGCTCCTCGCACGCGGCAGGGGCGACACGGTGACGCTCACGATGTTCCCGCGGTTCGACCGGGTGACGGAGTTTCCCGAGGAGGAGCTGCGGGAGATGTGGAGGGCGCGGAGCAGGTGCTCCGCCGAGCGCTCCCGATCTCGAGACGGGCGGAGGAATCCGCAGGCTCCACGCGAAGAAACGCGAACGGCCCAGCCCGGTGGAAGGCTGGACCGTTCGTGGCTTGATGGACGAGTGGGTAACACACCTAGTGGGCCGGTCCTTCCGGGAGACTCGGATGGATGATCCCGCTTATGTGGCCGGAGGCCTCCCCAAGATCGGAGATCAGGTTTGCCAACTGAGTACCGATCTCGCGGCGAAGCACTTTGAGCGAATCCCAGTTGACCGTCGCGAAATACTCTCGCGCTGTTTCCGCCCGACGAAGCGGAAGAATGCTTCCGTCCTCTCGCAATAGGACTTCTGCGCTGCGGAGTTTCCCATTGTAGTTGAACCCCATCGCGTGACCGTGTGCCCCAACGTCGTGGATCACGAGCACGTCCCCCCGTTCGACCGGCGGGAGCCTACGGTCGATCGCAAACTTGTCGTTGTTTTCGCAAAGCGAGCCGACGACGTCGGCGACCCAATACGGCGGGACTCGATCCTTCCCGGGAACCGAGATGTGATGGTAGGCCCCGTACACTGCCGGGCGCATGACATCGGCCATCGTCGCGTCCACGCCGACAAATTTTTTGAAAGTCTCCTTCAGAGTGGTCACGGTGGTGAGGAGGTATCCGTGGGGCCCCGTGACGTACCGCCCGTTTTCCATGTACACCGCGAGGGGGTGCAGGCCCGCCGGGCGGATGATCGCATCGTAGCGCTCCCTGACCCCCCTGCCGATCGCTTCGATGTCCACCGGAAGCTGGTCGGGCTCGTACGGGATCCCGATGCCCCCCCCAAGATTTACGAACTGAACTTTGACTCCGGTGAGACTGGCCAGGTCGGCAGCGAGTTCAAAGAGCATCTCGGAGGTATCAACGAAGTACGAAGGATCCAATTCGTTGGAAGCGATCATGGTGTGGAGGCCGAAGTGTCGGACTCCCTCCTCCCGCGCACGAGTGATACCCTCAAAAATCTGCGCACGGGTCATTCCGAACTTGGCTTCGACAGGGTCCCCAATGATTTGGTTTCCGGTACGCGTCGACCCCGGGTTGAGTCGAAACGAGAGGAGCTCGGGAAGTCCTCCCGCTTCCTCGAGGAGGATGTCGAGGTGGGTGATGTCGTCGAGGTTCAGGATGGCTCCACGCTCCTTCGCTTCTCGAAACTCGCGAACCGGTGTGTTGTTCGACGTGAACATGACCTCATCCCCGGGTATTCCCGCCGCTGCCGCAGCCTGCAGCTCGGGTAGGCTGGACGCGTCGACTCCGAATCCTTCACTAGATAGGAGGGCAAGAATGTTCGGATTCGGAAGAGCTTTCGCAGCGAAGTATTCTCTGAACCCCGAGTTCCAAAGGAACGCGGCCTTGAGGCGGCGACCGCTCTCGCGGATCCCGCGTTCGTGATACACGAAGAGGGGGGTCGGATACTCAGCGAGGATCTCTTGCATCTGACGTTGGCTGAAGGGAAGTGGCTTGGCCGCGGGTGCGCGCGTGGCCGCATATGGGTTGGTGCTCTTGGCTGGCATGATCACGAGATTATTGCCTCCGCAAAGACGGGGGTTTATGTTGGGCCCTTGACCGACGGAACGGCGCGGTACTTGCTTTGTTCGATCGTGCGGTCATTCATCTCAAATCGAGTTCCCCCAGAAAACACTTGACGGTTGCAAACAGGTGTTTAGTGTTTACTTGGAAATAGAAAGGAGGGGCGGGGGCCCCCGGGCCCCGCGAGACTCGAAAGGCGTTCTCGGAGCCATCTAGGCTCCTCCGCTCATGAGGGTTCGTCGCGAGCTTCGTTGTGGAAGTGGCCGATCGGGGTTAGCGCCCCGATACAAACCGACCACCCACAGGTCGCGCGCCCCGCAACAAAAAAAGCCCCCTCCGGCCGGACTTCTGGTTGGGGGGGGCTTAGCGTTGCAGGGCATCTGCAATATCGGCCAGCCCCCCTCGGTTCGCAAGCTATTTCTTTTTCGCGGTCTTCGGTGCGCTTGGCGACTGTGGAAAAGTTCCCGGAATCCTTTCTGGGAGCGCCCGACAATGCGAAATACGCTTCCGAACCGCCATCCCTGGGAGCCTCACGGTTGGTCAGCTTCTCGAGAGCCCGGAAGGTGTGTCCCGGTGGCAGACCTCGCAGTTCAGCCCGCCTCTGAAGCCGCAGGCAACTGTCACGGCGTACCGTCCCTATCCCCCCAGACGAATCCGTCCGCCCTGGCCGCCTGGAGGCAGAAACCGTCCGTGCGCTCGGGGATAGCGTGGACGTGGGGAACGCCTCGCACGAGGACCTTCGAGCTTCCCATGCCGTCTTTAGAGTCACAGGTGAACAATTAGGAGCGCCCCGGGCTCGAAGCGTTCCGAGGCATCGAGATGGAGGCTCCAGGCACGGCCGGAGGAGTCCTTCCATGTTGTGAGGGCTGGCACAGCGGCGCAATGGACTTTCGGGATGTGTACGGAATGCCCCGAATGTTCATCGCACCGATTCCGTCTACAAGGCCGGGTAAGCATGGCGAAGCAACGGGTTCGCTCGTAGTCTCGAAGACGAAACGATTCACGTCCCCTGGGGCTGGAATGGAAGGAGCCGCCGATGCGCGCAATACTGACCGTCGTCGGGCTTGTCCTTCTGGGCGGGTGCGTCCCGCCCGAGGATTCTGAGAGCGGGGAGGAGCAGGTTGAATCCACGGAAACAAGCGCGGAAGATCTGTTTGCTCTCCTTCGCGAGAGTCAAGAAATCCCCGGGCGTGAGCGGCGCGCCGTGGCAATTGCCGAGGAATTGATCGCCCGTTTTTCGGAGACGCCATTGGGTGATTCCGCGTCTGCCGTGATCGCCGACCTAAGGGCGAGGGAGGCCGCCGCGGCCCAGGCAGAGGAAGAGGCGCGCGAGTTCGAAAGATTGGCTGCCAAATGGTCGTACTCGGTGTCTCAAGACCCCATGACATCCCGGGAGACACGCACGGCGACCATTAGCTCCGAGAACACTGTCAATTTCGCGTTTCCGTACCAAGGCGAGCAGCGGGGCACGCTTACTTTGCGTGACCACCCAACCTTCGGCCGAGACATAATTCTTCGGATTGAGCGAGGACAGCTCCTTTGCACGTCTTACAGTGGTTGCCGCGTGCGGATTCGGTTCGACGAAAGTGCGGTCCAGGCCTGGGAGGCGGTCGGTCCCTCTGACAACTCATCGGAGTCGCTATTCATGCGGAACTATGACGGATTTATGTCGCGATTGAGGGAAGCCGATGTCGTGCTCGTGCAGGCGGAGGCTTACCAGGAGGGTTCGCCAATATTCGAGTTCCGGGTGGGAGGCTTCGACTTCAGCAGGTATTCCGGTCGGTGAATTTCCACGAACCGCTTCGGGCCCGATCCGGTGAAGCAACTCCCCGAACCTTCAAAAGCTCCGCCGCGGCCGGAATCCGCATTGCCCCGGTGTGCGGCTCCTGGCTCCTGAGCGACGTGACGGACCGGGGAACGTGGGCGCTCAGGATGGAGGAGGACGGAGCGTTCCTCGTTGCTGAGACGCGGCCCGGGGGGAGCATGGACTTCGGGCGGTACTGGAGGCTTGAGGAGGCGCTGGGGGAGGTCACCGCGGCGCCGAGGAGGGAGGGGAAGTGAGTGCGGGCAACACCGAGCTCGCTCAACACACCCGAGAGCGACTCGGATTTGCGCGATACATTCTTACGATCGCGGAGCAACAATGCCGCGAGCCCGAGCCCTTATGCTATTCAGGGCTCCTTGGGCTGCACGATGCGCTTGAGCTATTCCTCGCGCTCGCCTGCGAACGGGCCGACGCGGGCGGACGTGACTTGAAGTTCCTCGAGTACCTGGGCGAGTTTGAAAAGAAGACTGGAATAGAGTTATCGCATCGTCGCTCACTCGCGCGACTGAACAAGGCGCGGGTATCGCTGAAGCACGACGGCACGTGGCCCAGCAAGCGCCATCTCGACGAATTCAGGTTCATCGCGACTGCATTCCTGGAGGAGAACTGCCCCAAGATCTTCTCGGTTGAGTTATCGGCCATCAGTATGGTCGACCTCGTCGCGTGCGAGGCCGCTCGCGGGTGCCTCCGCAAGGCTGAGGAGCTCCTTGGTGAACAAGATGCACGGGGCGCGTGCACCCAAGCCTCGGCCGCGTTGGCACATGCGATGAAGTCGAAGGAAGCGGTAGTGCGTGAGTTCGGCGGCGCATTCTGGCCGTCCCTTTCCCATCTCGAACTGCGAGTCCCGTGGGAAGACAGTCGCCCTTCTCCCCTGGAAGACTTCTCGCGAAAAGTGCTAGATCAGCTCGAGAAGCTTCAGGCCGGAATCGCCTACGTCGTGTCGGATCTCAACGTCAGCGATCCCGACTGGAGACGGTTTCGCGCTCTCACCCCCGCCATGAGTATCATGATGAGCGGCGAAGCGCGGGGGACCTGGACCAATTGGACGAAGCTGGATCCTACCTTGCCGGAGGCGAGCTTCTGCGTCGAGTTTTCCGTCAGGGCGTGCCTTCGCCTAGACCGTCTCGGGAGCGCCGTGGATTGAGCCCTAATCGGGTAACAGATCCGGTAACAAACCCCCCTGACGCGGGCTGGCGCGAAAACCCGGAAATGGCCAGATTCCGGGCCGCTATGACGCTGACTGACGCCAGGGAAGTGCTTCCCAAGCTGAGGGTCGCCGGTTCGAACCCGGTCGCCCGCTCTGGACGAGATTTAGAAGCCTCCCGGGTCTCCCCCGGGGGGCTTCTACTTTGTCTCTGACACGCTGGAGGCCGATGCGAAGTACAGAGCCAACCATTGCGCCTCTGAGGATCCGCGGAAACTCCTCCTCCGCACGTTACGGTCTCGGGTCGATCGCCGCCGCGCTCGCACTGCTTTTCCTCCCGGGGAGCGGTGCCGGGCAGGCCATCTCCCTGATCACCGAGGGTCAGCTCAGCGCGGTATTCCCCGGTGCCGACCGCTTTGCCGAGAAGGGAGGTAATCCCCCGGTTTTTCAGGCCTTTCGGGTGGACGAAGCGACGGGGACCGAAACGCTCGTGGGTTATGCCTTCCTGACCTCGGACGTGCCCCCGGAGAGCTTCGGGTACACCGCTCCCATCCGGGTCCTCGTGGGGATGAGTCTGGAGGGGGTCCTGACGGGAGCGAGCGTCATCGAGTACAGGGAATCGCTGCGGAGCAGCCGCGGCGACTTCCTCTCTCGGCCTGGAATCCTGGGGCAGTTCGCCGGGAAGTCCATCACCGATCCCTTCCGGATCCGGCAGGACGTCCAGAACATCACGGGCGCCTCGATCACCGTCTCCGCGATGACTCAGGGAATCCGCAATGCGGCCCGGCGCGTTGCGGTCGCCTACCTCGCCCGACCCGCGCTGGCCGCCGACGCCACGATTCCGCGGATGGGGACCATTTCGGTCGAAGCGCTCGAAAGGCTGACCTGGCCCGAGATCGAGAATCTGGGGCTGGCACGCCAGATCGTGGCGGAAGGGCAGGGGACTAATCCCCCCTCGATCTCCCTCGCCTACCTTCGCGACCTCGAGATGGCCGAACTCCTCCTCGGCCCCACCCGGTTCAGTGGGACGCTCGAGCGGGCGGGGGCACGAGCGGATTCCACTCATCTCATGTTCTTGGGGCTGAACGGATCCGATGTGGCGTTGTTCCGCTTCGAGAGGCTCTCCTTCGTCCAGGGCACCGACACGATTCGGGTGGCGAACTCCGACTTCGCGACGGCGGGAATTCTCCCCGACGGAAGAGCACAGGGGGAGTTTCGGCGCGCCGGCCTCCTCCTCGTGGACCGCGCCCTCGACGTCCGCCGGCCCTTCACCATCGTCCTGACCCCGAACGAGACCTCGGGCCCCTTCACGGCAGAGTACCAGGCGTACGATTCGCCTGCGGCCGTCGCCTCCGCGCCCGCCGGCCCCGCCGACGCACCGGCCGCTTTCCCCCCGCGCGAGGCCGCAGTCGTCTCTGCGTCCACCGCCGAGGCCACGGAGCCCGAAGCTTCCCCCGCCACGGCGGAGGCAGGACAGTCCGGGTCAACAGGTGAATTGGCGGTGGCTCCGCCCCCCGCAACCTCGACGGGGTCCAACGCGCTCCAGTTCACGGATGACGAGATTGCCGCGCTTCTCTTCGACGACGAGGTCGTGGAAGAGTCCGGCTTCGAGCGAACCCTCGCGCAGACCTCCTGGACCCGCGTTTCTCTCCTCCTCGTTCTCCTCGCGGTCGTCGTGGCAGCCTTCGTTGCGAAACGTCCAGCACTCCGTTGGGGGGCCCTCGCGGGGACACTCGTCTTCCTGGGCTTCGTGGACCGCGGATTCCTCTCCGTTTCGCACATTCTAGCGGGGATCTCAGTCGGTCCGGACGTCTACCTCACGGACCTTCCGCTCCTCATTCTCGTCAGCTTCACGGTCGTCACCACCCTCTTTTTCGGAAGGGTGTTTTGTGGCTTCCTCTGCCCGTTCGGGGCCCTTCAGGACTTCCTCGAGCGCGTCGTTCCCCGCCGGTTCCAGCGAGAGCTTCCGCGCGCCCTCCACGAGCGGGCCTTCTACCTCAAGTACGGCATTCTGGCACTCATCGTCCTTCCCGTGGTGGCGGGGATTCCGCTGAACCTCTTCCACTATTTCGAACCCTTCGGGACCGTCTTTTTCTGGAGCCCCTCTTTGCTCCTTTGGGCCATCGCGGGTGGAATCCTCGTCGCCTCCGCGATCGTTCCCCGCTTCTATTGCCGCTACGCTTGCCCCCTGGGGGCCGCGCTTGCGGTCGTGTCGGTCGTGTCGCCCTTCCGGATTCGGAGGGTCGAACAGTGCCAACTCTGTAAGGTATGCGAGCAGAAGTGTCCGACGGGTGCCATTCGCGGCCACGAAATCGACTTCAAGGAATGCGTGCGGTGCAATGTTTGCGAGACGCAGCTCATCGAGCGCGCCGGAGTGTGCCGCCACGAGATGGATGCGATCCGGCCGCGTCTCGTGCAGCTGAGCTCCGCGCCGTCGGGAGGCAGCCGGTGAACGAGTCCGCACACAGCTCCATCTCGCGGCGCCAGGCCCTCCGGATCACGGCCGTCGCCGGGCTCTCCGTCGCGTTCGGGGGCACCCTGACGCGGGCGATTCTTCGGCGCGCAGGGATGCATCGGGTCGAGGCGACCCGCTTCGGACTCGGAACGCCTGTCACGATCGGGGTGACGCACACCTCCGAGGACGGAGCCCGGACGATGGTCGAGGCGGCATTCGAGGAACTCGGGCGCCTCGAGGGGATCCTCAGCCGTCACCGCGCCGACACGCCGGTCGCCCTTCTGGCCAGAATGGGGGTTGTCCGGCGGCCGCCGGAGGAGCTCGTGGAAGTGCTTCAAAGGGCTCATGAGATTTCCGAGCTCAGCGGCGGCGCCTTCGATGTCACGGTGGCGCCCCTCCTGCGCCTCTACCAGGAAAGGTCGACGCTCCCAGGGGCGCCCCTCCCGAGCGATGGTGAGGTCTCCCGGGCGCTGGAGCTCGTGGACTACCGGAGGATCCGGGTGGACGGCGACGCGATCGCTCTGGAGACGCCCGGCATGGCCATCACCCTGGACGGGATCGCGAAGGGGTACGTCGTCGATCGCGTCGTCCAGACGCTCGTCGAACGGGGTGCCGACCACGTCGTCGTGGAGGCGGGCGGCGACCTCGCGTCCGGCGGGGAGGGCGCCGAGAAGGACGGGTGGCCGGTCGCGATCCAGGACCCGCGGAATCCCGCTGGAACGGTGGGAGACTTCCAACTGCGCGGCGAAGGTGTCGCGACCTCGGGGGACTACGTTCAGGCCTTCACCGGAGACCGCACCCTGCACCACATTCTCGACCCGCGGACCGGACAGTCACCGATTCACACGAGTGGGGCGACGGTCATCGCGCGGAATGCGATGGAGGCCGACGCCCTTTCCACCGCCGCCTTCGTTCTCGGGCCCGAAGAGGGAGTCGCCTTCCTGGCCCGACTCCCCGGCGTTGAGGGGCTGCTCGTCACGAAGGACGGCCGCCCCTCCAGGACGCCGGGGTTTCCAGCTTAAAGTCCGCTCTTTCAGCCCCGCCCTAGTTGGGGAGCCTCAACGCGACCAGCGAGCTCGGGTACTCGCCACCACCGATCTGAACCACGATGTACTGCACGTCCTCGTGGAGATAACTCATCATCCCGTACTGGCCATCCACGGGAATCTCCACCTCGCCGACGACCTCACCCGTCAACTTGTTGTGCGCCTGGAGCACGGGTGGCCCGAATCCTGTGGTGAGGAGGAGGTCCCCCACGACCATCTGGATCGAGCTCCCTCCGCCCCCGAACTGCGAGATGTCCACGCCCTGAAGCGCAGGGTGGGTTCGGATGTTTTCATTGGGCTCGCCAATCGGAATCCACCAGAGCCGTTCGCCGGTGTCCATGTCATAGGCCGAGAGCCGGTTGTACGGCGGCTTCCAGAGCGGAAGACCCTGGACCTGCGGGAGGCCCCCGCCCGGGCCCGCAACCCACTCGGAAATCGTCGTGCCGGTCGTCATGATATCGTCCGGCACGTCCGCGTCGATCCCGGGCATGATGAACCCGCCTCCGCACCCCGGCCCGTGTGACGCGTACAGAATATTCGTCGTCGGATCGAAGGCAGCGGGGTTCGTGATGTTCAGACCCCCTGAGCAGCGGATATTGTTCGTGACGCCCGCGTCGTGGCCCACGTGCAGGCGCGGCATGTACGGTCCACCGACTCGATAATCCTCCAGGATCCGCATCGCCTCCGCCCGGAGCTCCGGCGTGAAATCGATGATGCGGTCCGGGGTGAGACCCATCGTGACCTCTTCGAAGGGCTCGGGCTTCGTGGGGTAGGGCTGAGTGGGCGAGGTCCAGTTCCCGGGCACCTCCGTCTGCTGCACGGGACGCTCTTCGATCGGCCAGACCGGCTCGCCGGTTTCCCGATTGAAAGTATAAATGAAGCCCTGCTTGGAGGTCTGAATCACCGCCGGAATCTCCCGCCCGTCCACATTCAGATCCGCGATGATGGGGACATTGGGGAGGTCGTAGTTCCATTGGTCGTTGTGGACCGTCTGGAAGTGCCACACGCGTTCACCCGTCTGCACGTCGAGGGCGATCACGCTCGTCCCGTAGAGGTTCGCCCCCGGACGGAATCCGCCGAAGTAGTCGATGGTCGGCGGGTTCGTCGGGATATACACGATCCCGAGCTCATCGTCGGCGGACATCGGCGCCCACGAAGAGACGTCGCCGGTCCAGGCCCAGGCGTCATTCTCCCAGGTGTCGTGCCCGAATTCGCCGGGGCGGGGGATGACGTTGAACTTCCACATGTGACGACCGGTCGCCGCGTCGTACGCGAGAATGTCCCCGGGGACGTTTTCGATTCGCGTCTGGTTGTACCCCTGTTCGGCGGAGTTCCCGACGACGACCACGCCGTTGACGACGATGGGCGGGGACGAGCTCGTGATGAACCCGAGCTCACGGGGAATGCCGTGGTCCGGATCGTATGGTTCGTCCCAATCCTGCCACGGACCCCAGTCCGCGATCAGATCGGGAAGGAGGTCCACCACGCCGGTCTGCGGCCACCCCTCCAGCGGAACCGGAGTCCCCCAGTTCTCGAGGGGGCGCCCGGTCTTCGCGTCCAGCGCCCACAGGAAGAAGGCCGGAGTCGTGATATAGATCACGCCCCGCCCGTTCAGCTCTCCGTACGAGACGCCCTTCCCGTAGTTCGCCCGCATCGAGCGGTGGAAGCGCTCCGTGTCGGGTTCCCGGAAGGTCCAGACGATTTCGCCGTTCGCGGGATCCAGCGCCACGACCTGACGGCGATATCCCGCCACCGTATAAAGCAGGCCGTCGACGTAAACGGGGGTCGAACGCGACTGCGTCGAGATGTTCGGCCCGAAGTTGTCACCGCGGAAGAGCCAGGCCTGCTCGAGCTGGCCGAAGTTCTCGGCGGTGATCTGATTCACCGGGGAAAATCGGGTACCCCAGGCGTCAGCGCTCTGATAGCGCCACTCCCCGTACGGCGTGCCCCGTTCCTGGGCGGACGCTGCGGCCGGAATCCAGACCGCGAGGGTCAGAACCGCCACGGCGAGCCCGGAGGCTCCGCAAAGCCCCCGCGTCAAAAGCGCTCTCTTGAACATGGTTTCCTCATTCCCTGGGAGTGGAACGGTAGGGCATGGAACGTTGTCAATATGCGCGGGTGAAGCACCGCGCGATACGGGAAACTGCTGTTTCCTCCGGGCCTCGTCACTGGAAGGCGAAGGCGAGCCGGGTTTCGGGATCGAGCTCCCTGTCCAGGGGCAGCACCGCATCGACCGCGATGTACCCCTCCCCGCCGGCGGCCGTGCGCACTCGGAACCAGCGCCCCGTTCCGCCGATCACCCGCACCGAGAGCTCGCGAGGGAGCTCCGCCAGCTCCGTCGCGGAGGCGAAGGGTCCCGCACGGAGCGGAATCCTCTCGAGCGCGATGCGGAAGGTCTCGTTGAATGCCTCCCTCGGTACGTCGAGCAGGGGCGGCTCTCCGGGGGGCTCATGGAGGAAAGGCCAGGGATCCACGGCCCCTCCCCGCCTCACGTAAATCCCGAAATGGAGATGGGGAGGCGTCGTGATCGCATTTCCCGTATTCCCCACGAGACCGAGCGTATCGCCCACGCTGACCTCCTCGCCCTCCTCGACGAGCTGAGCGTCGAGGTGGGCGTAATAGGAGCGGATCTCGCCACTTCCATCACGCACCCACACGACCTTCCCGCCTCGGGCCGTCACGTCCACCCGGTACGCCGTCCCGGCAGTCGCAGCCAGGACGGGCGTCCCCCGCGGAGCGAAGATGTCCACCCCGTGGTGGTCGCGTGCCCCCCCATCCCGGATGTCCCCGAAGAAGCTCATGACGTTCGCGGTGGAACGGTCTTGGACCGGAAAGGCGACCGAGGCGCCCACCCGGATCTCGACTTCGAGAGGTCCGCCACCGAGGAGCTCCGGCTGGACGCGCAGGAGATAACTTCCGGTGGCGCGCGCGTCGTAGACGAACCCCGTCTCGAAATCGGCGGCCCAGTCCACGAGCAAGGGATCGTCGTCCTCGTCGTCGGGGCGGTCGCGGTATAGTTCGATGAAGACGCGCTGGACAGTGTGTTCCGCCCGGACCTCCACCTGCACCCGCTCTCCACGCCGGAGGTCGAGGCGATACCCGAGCGCGGTCGGTTCGTCGGGCGCGATCCAGTTCTCTTCAACGAGGGGAGCGGAGACCTCGACGGCGCCCAGGAGCGCCCGCTCCCCGGCGCGGTGCCACTCTCGGACCAGCAAACTTTCGCCGAGTCCCGCGCGGTCCAGCGCCTCCCCATAGCGCTCCCGTGGCGTCTCGCCCCGGAACGGCTCCATCAGGAACTCTTCCACCCCACACCCCGCCGATCCCAGGCAGAGGATCACCATGGCCAGGGCGAGCCCCGCTCGGCCGGAGTTCCCGGTCCGTTGAGACCGATCCCGCAAGTGGTTACTATTGTTGATCATTCGTCTCATCAGTGGCGCTTCACCTTGAGGTGCGGAGCTGCCCCCGCCGGGGGCTGAGGCGCGTTCGCCCGGAGGCGTCACCGTTGGTCCGCATCGCACAGATCGAGTCGGGGAGCATCGCCGAGGAGCTCGAGCTCCAGGTGGGAAGTCGGATCATCCGGATCAACGGCGAACGCGTCCGTGACGGGATCGACCTGACCTTCCTCCTCTCGGACACCGAACTCGAGATCGAGACGGTCGGGCCCGAAGGGGCGCGCACCCTCCTCGAGATCCTGCGGGAGCCGGGCGAGCCGCTGGGGATCGTGCCCGAGCCGGACAAGATCCGCGAGTGCGCGAACGAGTGTGTCTTCTGCTTCATCGACGGCAACCCTCAAGGAGTTCGACCCAGCCTCTGGGTTCGCGACGACGACTTTCGCCTTTCCTTCACCTACGGCAGTTACGTTACGCTGACGAACCTGGGCCCGAAAGGGCTCCAGCGCCTTGCCGACCAGCGGCTATCCCCCTTGTACGTCAGCGTGCACGCGACGGATCCCGAGGTCCGGATCCGGCTTCTCAAGAACGAGCGGGCGGGTCTCATCATGGACCACCTCCGTTTTCTCACCGACCGCGGGCTCGAAGTTCACACCCAGATCGTCCTCTGTCCCGAGTGGAACGACGGGCCCCATCTCGACCGAACGATCCAGGACCTGGCTTCGCTGGGTCGGGGAGTGCGCACCCTCTCCGTGGTCCCCGTGGGGCTCACGAAGTACAACCTGAACCGCCCCGTGAGGCATCTCACACCTGAGGAGGCCGCCACGGCGTTGGACCAGGTGGGGAAGGCCAGACAGACGGCGCTGAACGAGCGCGGGTACGGATGGTGTTACGCCGCGGACGAGCTTTTTCTCCGTGCCGGGCGAGAGCTCCCTCCGGCCTCGTATTACGACGACCTCTCCCTGGCGGAAAATGGCGTCGGGGCGCTTCGCCTCTTTCTCGACGGCTTCGATCGAGGAGTCGCGGGCCTTCCCCGGCTCCCCGGGTGCCGCGTCCGTCTCCTCACCGGCGCCTCGATGGCACCGTTCTTCCGCCAGCGGGCCTCGCGTCTCGCGGCCGCCATACGGGCCGACGTGGAGGTCATCGAAGTCGAAAACCGCTTTTACGGAGCCCCGGTCACGGTCGCCGGTCTCCTCGCGGGGGAGGATCTTCTCTCCGCCGTGCCGGATCCATCGGAGCGAGACCTGATCCTGATCCCGGCCGAAGCGCTGAATCAGGACGAGCTCTTCGTGGACTCGTTTTCCCTGGCGAGCCTTCGCGAGGGGCTCGCACCCGCGCGTGTCCTCGCCGGATTCGAGATCACGGACACCTTGCGGTCGCTGTGACCGAGCGGCTCCCGGTCGTCGCCGTGGTGGGTCGCCCGAACGTGGGGAAGTCCACGCTCTTCAACCGGGTGCTCGGCCACCGCGCGGCGATCGTGGACGATCGCCCGGGGGTCACCCGGGACCGGAATTTCGCGCCCGCCGAGTGGGCGGGCCGCAGCTTCTTCATCGTGGATACGGGGGGGGTGATCGAAGGGAGCGACGAGCCCCTCGACCGCTCGGTGAAAAGCCAGGTGCTGGCGGCCATCGGCGAAGCCGACCTGATCCTCTTCATCGTGGACGGGAAGGAGGGGGTGCACCCCCTCGACGAACGCCTCGCCGACCTCGTCCGACCCTCAGGGCGCCCGCTCCTCCTCGCGGCGAACAAGATGGACAATCTTCCGGGAGAGATCGCCCACCACGACTTCTGGAGGCTCGGTCTCGGCGAGCCCGTACCCGTCAGCGCGATTTCAGGGAAGGGGTCCGGAGACCTTCTGGACCGAGTGGTCGCCGCCCTCCCGGAAGTAACCGGCCCGCCTCCCGAATCCGACCTCCGCGTCGCGGTCATCGGGAGGCCGAACGTCGGAAAATCGTCTTTCGTCAACGCGCTCTTGGGCGAGGAGCGCGTCATCGTGAGCGAGGTCCCCGGCACGACGCGCGACCCCGTGGACTCCGTACTGACGTACCACGGGAAGCGCATCGTCTTCGTGGATACGGCCGGCCTCCGGCGCCAAGCCCGCGTGCGGGAGTCCGTCGAGTACTACTCGGCCCTCCGAACGGAAAAGGTGATCCGAGAGGCGGACGTCTGTCTCCTCCTCGTGGATGCGACCGAGGGGGTCCATCACCAGGACCTCCGAATCGCGGAAGCGGCGTGGGATGCGGGGTGCGGGGTCGTGCTCGGCGTAAACAAGTGGGACCTCGTAGAAAAGGACCACATGACCGCGCCCAATTTCGAGAAGGCCCTTGCCCTCCGAGCCCCTTTTCTCGCGGAGGTCCCGATGCTCTTCCTCTCCGCACTTTCGGGGCAGAGGGTGAGGAAGAGCCTCGACCTACTTCTCGAGGTCGCGGAAGCGCGCGTCCGAAGAATTGCGACCCACGAAGTGAACGAGGTGCTCGCTGGACTCGTCCAGCGCCAGCCGCCCCCCCATGCCGGTCGAGGGCACGCGGTGAAACTCCGGTACGGAACGCAGGCGGATACGAAGCCACCCACGTTCGTCCTTTTCTGCAATCTCCCCGAGGAGATTCCAGGACACTACCTTCGTTATCTGCAGAACGGTTTTCGTGCGGCGTGGGGGTTCCGGGGCGTCCCGATCCGCATTCGCATTCGTGGGTCCGATCCAGGGAAGGGACGGCGCACATGACAGTTCCGCTGCTACTGGTGGCGCTTGCCTACCTCCTCGGGGCCACCCCGACTTCGTATTGGGTCGGCCAGGCCTTTTACGGGCTGGACCTGAGAAAGGTCGGAAGTGGGAATCTCGGGGCCACCAATGCGTACAGAGCCCTCGGCGCGCGGGCGGCCGTCCCCGTGATGCTGGTGGACCTTCTGAAGGGTTGGGCCCCCGTCGCACTTTTCCCGCGATTCGCACCCGAGGCCTCCTTCGGGTGGACGCTCGGGTATGGGGCCGCCGCGATCCTCGGCCATGTCTTTTCGTTCTGGGTGAGACTCCGGGGAGGGAAGGGAGTCGCGACCAGCGCGGGGGTATTCGTCGCGCTCGCCCCCTGGGCCGTCCTGGTTGCCCTTGGCGTCTGGGTCGGCGCGGTTCTCCTCACCGGATACGTCTCGCTCGGCTCAATTCTCGCGGCCGTGACCCTTCCCATCGCGATGCTCTTCACTCCGCACCCCGGAGGGAGGAGCGCCCTCGTCTTCGCCATCGCGTTGGCGCTCTTCGTCATCGGGGCACACCGCTCGAACATTCGGCGCCTCCTGCGGGGGGATGAGCGCCGTTTCGGGCGCCGGAGAGGCGGGTCGCCCCCACGGGACGACGGGGGTCCGGGGGCCGCCGGTGCCCCTGGCGGGAAGCCGCTCCCCGGCTCCGGCGGAGCGGTGGTCAGCGGCCCGGGAGGCACTCGATGAGTGGATCGCTCCTCCCCGGCGGCGTTCGGGCCGCGGTGGTCGGCGCCGGAAGTTGGGGCACCGCACTCGCCCACCTCCTTCACACGAACGGGCACCGAGTCTCCCTCTGGAGCTACGAGGACGACGTCGTCCGGACCATTCGGGAGGACGGGGAAAATCGCGCCTACCTCCCCGGCGTGAAAATTCCGCGGGCGATCCACGTTTCGCGCCGCCTCGAGGAAGTCGTCCCCGACGCCCAAGTCGTCGTCTCGGTAAGCCCCGCGCAACACGTGGACGATGTCATGCGGAAGGCGGCCGCACACCTGGCACCCGGCGCCCTCGTGGTGAGTGCCTCGAAGGGAATCGAGACCACGACGCTTCGCTGCATGCACGAGGTTCTCGCCGAGTTCCTTCCGGCCCGGTCCGCCGAGAACCTCGTCGCGCTTTCGGGCCCCTCCTTCGCCGTGGAGGTGGCGCGGGGCAGCCCGACCGCCGTGGTCGCGGCGAGCCGGTCCGAGGAGGCTCGCCTCACCGTCCAGAAGGTTTTTGGGTCCGAGACGTTTCGGGTGTACACGAATGCGGACCTCATCGGGGTCGAAGTGGGGGGGGCGGTAAAAAACGTGATCGCGCTCGCGGCGGGCGTATGCGCCGGGCTCGAGTTCGGCCACAACACCGAGGCCGCCCTCATCACCCGCGGGCTCGCCGAGATCGCCCGACTCGCCACGGCGCTGGGCGGGCAGCCCGCCACGATCTACGGGCTCGCGGGTCTCGGTGATCTCGTCCTCACCTGCACCGGCGGATTGTCCCGCAACCGCACCGTCGGGATTCGGCTCGGTCGGGGAGAACGCATCTCGGAGATCCTCGGCGACATGCGCTCCGTCGCGGAAGGGGTGTCTACGACCGTTGCCGTACACGCACTCGCGCGGGAGCGCGGCGTCGAGATGCCCATCGTGGATCAGGTGTACGCGATCCTGGAAGAGGGAAAACCGCCGAGGGAGGCTGTGCAGGAGCTCATGCTCAGGGAGCCCAAGCCCGAGACCTGATCGTTCCGGGCGGCTTCCGTACCGATGGAGGGCGATGTGAACGAGCCACTGATGAAAAAGGCCTATTATTCCATCGGGGAAGTCTGCGAGCTCACGGGACTCAAGCCCCACGTTCTCCGGTATTGGGAGACGCAGTTCCAGGCGCTTCAGCCCTCGAAGAACCGCGCGGGCAACCGCGTGTATCGCCCGAAGGAAGTCGAGCTGATCCTCCTCGTGAAGAAACTTCTCTACGACGAGAAGTACACGATCGAAGGTGCCGACCGGAGGATCCGCGAGATGCGGCGTGGAGGCGACCTCCCCGAGGAACGCCGAGAGGCGGTCGAGCCAGAGCTCCTCTCGGGGATCCGGAACGAGTTGCACCGGCTGCGCGAGATCTTGACGCTCCCCGGCAAAGGGCCGGAGTCCCGTGGGATGAAGGGGTCGGGGGGAACCGGAAAGGGATGAAGATTCTCTGCACGAACGACGATGGATTCATGGCCACCGGACTCCAGGTGCTCGCCTCCGCCGCTCGATCCCTCGGCGAGGTGACGGTGGTCGCGCCGGACCGGGAGCAGAGCGCGACGAGCCACTCCCTCACCTTGCACCATCCCCTGCGAAGCCGGCGAGCTTCGGACGGCACCCTCGTGGTGGACGGGACGCCGACCGACTGCGTCATCCTCGCCGTGAATGCCCTCATGGACCAGCGTCCCGATTTCTGCCTCTCCGGCGTCAACCACGGATCCAACATGGGAGAGGATGTCCTATACTCGGGGACCGTTGCCGCCGCGATGGAGGCGACCGTCCTCGGCGTACCGGCGCTGGCGATTTCTTATACCGGTCCGGACTTCGAATCCATCGCCGCCTGGGAGGAGATGCTCTCGGCGCTCCTCGCCCTCTTCTTCGCGCGAAAGGCGGCTTTTCCCGGCTCGACCCTCCTGAACGTGAACCTTCCCGCGGTCCATCCCGACGACGTGCGTGGGGTCCGCATCACCTCCCTCGGAGAGAGGCGCTACTCGGAGTCTCTCACGCGGGCGATGGACCCGTCGGGAAAGGAATACTTCTGGATCGGAGGGGGGGCTCCCCAGTGGAAGGGGAACCAGGAATCCGATTTCAAGGCCGTGGACGACGGCTTCATCTCGGTCACGCCTCTCCACCTCGACCTCACGAACTATCGCCTCCTGGAGGAATTTCGAGGGTGGAACCTGGAGCTTTGAGCGATCTGCAGTACGTCGGGTACCGGCGCCGGCTGATCGAAGAGATTCGCGCGAAGGGAATCGAAGATCTGGAGCTCCTCCAGCTTTTCGATCGCGTTCCGCGCCATCTCTTCCTCCCCGAAGGCGTGCGTCCCCGCGCGTACGAAGACGCTCCGATTCCGATCGGGTACGGCCAGACCGCGTCCCAGCCATCGCTCCAGGCGCATTACCTTCAGATCCTGCGCCCGACGCCGGAAGAAAAAGTCCTCGAGATCGGGACCGGAAGCGGCTTCCTCACGGCCCTCCTCGCCCTCATGTCGAATCGCGTCTATTCGGTCGAGCGGGTTCGCGAGCTTTCCGTGCGGGCACGGCAGGCCCTCGACGTCCTGAGCATCCGGAACGCGGCCCTCCTCGTCGGAGACGGTTCCATCGGATGGCGAAAGTACGCGCCCTACGACGTCGTTCTTGTTTCGGCCGCGTCGCCCGCTGTCCCCCCCGCGCTCCTCGATCAACTCGCCGAGGGAGGCCGCTTCCTCATCCCCGTGGGCTCACGGGAGTCGCAGGAGCTCCGGCTCCTGCGCAAGATCGAGGGAGAGATCGTCGAGGAGGTCGTCCGGGATGCCTGCACCTTTGTCCCACTCCTGGGCAAACAGGGATGGAACGATCCGACGGGGCCGGCCGCGACGTGACCTCCGCCCCGGGGGGCGACCCACCCCAGCCGATCGCGCAACCGGACGTCCCGCTCCCGGGATTTCTCCGCCGCCTGTATGACTGGGTCCTCGGGTGGGCGAACACGCGGTACGGCCGCGTCGCCCTCGTCGCGCTCTGCTTCGCCGAGGCCTCCTTTTTCCCCATCCCGCCGGACCCGCTCCTCATGGCGCTCGCCCTGGGGGCACCGCGCCGCGCTTTCTCCTTCGCGGCCTGGGCCACCGCGGCGTCGGTGGCGGGAGGCGTCGCGGGATATCTCATCGGCTGGGGGGCCTGGAGCATGCTCGGAGATTTCTTCTTCAGCTGGGTTCCGGGAGTGACTCCCGAATCTTTCGACCGCGTACAGGGCTTTTACGATCGGTACGACTTCTTCGCCGTCTTCCTCGCGGGGCTGACGCCGATTCCGTACAAGGTCATCACCCTTTCCGCGGGTGTCTTCTCCGTCTCGTTTCCCGTCTTCGTCGTCGCTAGCGTACTCAGCCGAGGCCTCCGTTTCTTCGCCGTGGCCGCGCTTCTCTGGAAGTTCGGCGCCCCGGTGAGCCGCTTCATCGATCGGTACTTCAACGTCCTCACCCTCGTTTTCGGCATTCTGCTCGTTCTCGGGTTCGTCGTCATCGCCCGATTTCTCTGAGCGGTCCCTGGTGAAGAAGCGCCGTGCCAAAGCATCGGGCCCGGCGTCCGAGCGTTCGGCCGCCGGGCCCTTGCCCCGCCTCCACTCGCCTCATGGGTCAGGAAGTGAGGTAGCGGATCACCGTCTGCGAGATGTGGGCAGAGTCCAGCGCGTGCCGGATCGCCTGCTGATACTCCTCCGCCTCGAATGCGCGCACGGCCGCCTCCAGAAGATCCTGGGCCTTTCCGAGCGCGGTCCGCACCCGACGCTCCGGGTTGGGACCGGCCAGATCCACGGCCTCCAGATAGAGGGCTTCCGCATGCTGGATCGCCTGGGCGGCGCGATCCTCGAGGTTGGTCCGATCGCCCGAGAGTGCCTCGATCACGTCCTGGGACTTCTGTGCCGAAGCCTGGGCCTGCGCGATGGCCGCCGGGAAGTGCCCGGCCGCGTATGATTCCTTCGCTTGGTCGAGCAGCTGTTCCGCCGCTTGCAACCATGCAGAGATCGGTGGCTCGGGATTCGGGCCTGCCAACTCCGACGCCCGATCGAAGAGTCGCTGGGCATGGCCGATCCAGCGCCTTGCCGCCTGCTCGAGATTTACGCCCTCCTCGAGGTCCGAGACCGCGAGGTCCGGCGGCACGGCGGCCATCGAGCCCGTAGAACCGCCACCCACATCGGAGCCCGGGACGGCCAAGCTCACCTCTCCCGGGTCCGTCGGCCCGACATCGCACCCCGCAATCGCCGCGAGGAGGATCGCCACGCCGACCGTTCGGCTTCGTCGCATCCGCATCATCGCTCCATCTCCCTTTCTGGGACCGGGGCGGCCGTTCAAGGCGCCTTCCCTCAGGTCCATGATCCGGATGGCCGTTCTCCCGATGTGGGAGGGGACCGGTCCGGCACTGGACCCCTGAGGTGCATCGGCTGTGCCCTCGCTTCACTGATATGCGTAAGGCTCTATAAATACACGCGATACGCGTGTTTATATCAAGTGTATTCGACACATTTCCGGAAGCCACATCACGAATACCATGAAAACGTAATTCGGGCATTGCATAGATAATGGGAAACACCAACTAGCTGGTGAGTACGGCGAATACGAGCTCGACGGCACGCACGAGACGGGGAAGGCCGGTTCCCGGTGGACCACCCCGCCGGGGGAGATGCAGGAAGCCGACACGCGAGGATGCGGGAAGGTGGTGAAGGGCCAGATAGAGGGCGGCGTTGCAGGCGTAAGTCCCCGCGTGAAAGGAGGGGACGGCTGGAATTCCTTCCGCGGTCAGGGCTCGGGTCACTTCACCCGGATTCCAGCGGACGCGGAGGGCCAGGGGAGCGCCCGGCACGATCGGGACGTCCGCCACAACGCTCCCCGCGTTGTCCGGGCGGTCGGAATGGAGGACGTTCAGCGCCACTCCCTCGACGCGGAGCGGGCCCGAGGGCACTTCACCGACCAGAAGGAGCGCGCTCGGAATCCTGGCGGCGAGCTTCGGGATCACCTTGCGGAGCCGGACGAAGTCCACCGGGAGGAGGACGCGCTCGACGCCCGGTGTAAGCTCGAGGCGCCGCACCGCTTCCCACGATCGATTCCGGGTCCGCCCGCCGAACGGTTCGAAGGCGGCGACGATTGAAGGGCCGGCTCGGGTCGACATGCGGAACGGCCCCGCGAGTGCCTTCCGCTCAGCGGGCCAGGGGGTCCGGACGCATCTGGAAGTGAGCGACCTTACTCGTTGTTCCGGCTCCCGTCTCCATATGGAAGGGAGCTCGAGTGCTCACGGTCGCCCAGATCCCGCGTCCCTTCCATCCGGCGTCCGGATCGTCGATCCGCCCGTCCATCCACTTCGTGAAGAACCCGAGGGGGTATGGAACGCGCAGCACGACCCATTCGCCGTCGCGGAGCGCGAGAAGCCCCTCCGACTGGTTGCCCGTGTTGATCGGGACGTTCTCGCCAAGTCCGAGCGTGTTCCGCTGATCCACCCAGGTGTAGTAGCTCGCCTCCGCGCTTCCCGAGCCGTCCACTCCCTGAAGTTGCGGGAGCGGTTCGGCGTAGAAGGTCCATCCCTCGGGGCAGTGCTGACCGGTGGCCTCGGGCCCATTCAGGGGTCCGGCACATTTCGAACGGTCGAAGCTGGCCAGGTGCCCACTCGCCATCGCCGCCCAAAAGACGCCGTTGCGGTCCACATCCCCTCCGCGCGGGGAATACCCTTCGATGGGCACTCCGCCTTCATCCAGTGGGGGTTGGAAGATCTCGACGAGCGCGGTCTCGCTCGGATTCTCGCCCGGGGCGAGTCGCAGGACGGCGCCCGGAAAACCGAGCGAAGTGGCCCAGATGGATCCATCCGGCGCCGGCGACACGGCATAGAAGCCGGAGGCGATTCGGCGGTCGAGTGCCGGATCGGGCTCCTCGTTCGGCTCCGTGTAATCGTCCCGGACCCCGTTTCCGTTCGTGTCGAGGACCAGAGGCGTCCATCCCTGCGCGGCCTCCTCATCCCCTGTCTCCAGGAAGAGCTCCGTGTCGAGCCATCCGACGACCTGGCCGCCGCCACTCGTCCAGAGGGTGTTGCGATCGTCTTCGGCGAACATCAGGTGGTGCGTGCCGAAGCAGGTGCCGACGTGGGTGAGCGCCGCCGTCTCGGGATCGTAGACGGCGAGGTGGCGTCCGGCATTTCCCACCGGGAAGGCCTGTGCCGAGGGATGATCCGACCCCTCCTGGCAGACCGGAGGATTCGCCGACGGCCGGATCCGGGCGGTGAGCCACACGCGCCCCTCGGCGTCCAACATCGGATTATGCACGTTGAGCCGGCTCACCCAGAAGGGCTGGTCTCCATTGTACGGAGAAGGCTGCATCATGGCCGAAGACGGAGCCGGCGTCTCCGGGTCTCGCGGCTCCAGGGGGATAACCGACGCCGTGTGGGTGGCCGGGTCGAGGACCGGGATGTAGTCCACGCTGAGCTCGGGGGCCCCGTACACCGGACCATAGGCGTTGACCGTCGGGTCTCGCCGGTCCGTCGAGACGACATCGTGCAGGTACGCCGTCGGATCCGCCCAGTCCCAGAGCGTGATGACCACGTTCCGCTCGACTCCGGCCGGCCGGGGCGGGGCAGGGGGGACTTCTCCCGCCGCGATTCGGTCCGTCCAGTCCGCGAACTCCTGGAGCACTCGCTCACGTCCGAACTGTCCGAGGCTCGCATTCATCTGAGCGCCGGCCTGACCCGACTGGATGCGGCGCTCCCACGCGGCGACGGTGGAGGGAAAGGAGCCGAGCGCGGTGGGGATCTCCCGGGTCGCGCGGTTCCCCAACTGATGACAGGCCTGGCATCCTCCCGACTTGAGGAGCCGAAGCCACTGGGCCTGGTTCTGCATGTTCGGCGAGATCCCATTCCCGTCGGGGCCGGTTCCGGGAAACTCGTCGGCGGAGGGAACGCGAAGGAGCGAGAACCAGGAACCCGCCGGGTAGATCTGCGCGGCCGCATGCGGATCGGGAGCCACGGTCGCGGCGAGCATGAGCTCGCGCCCCGGCGTGCCGCGCACCGGCGCGGAATCCACGAGGCCGTAGCCGCGGACCCAGACGTCGTAGGTCGCATCCGGAAGGTCGGGTACGAGATAGCGCCCGTCGTCGTCCGTCACGACGATGCGGACGAAAGGCGTCGGGAGATCGGCCGTCTGGGCGATCACCCAGACACCGGCCTCGGGTCCGCTCGAGCTCGTGACCACTCCGCCGATGTCGTCGTCGTCAATCGCGACGACCCCGTTCGGGAGCTCGCAGCCGGTGGCCGCGATGGCGGTCGCCGTCAAGCCCAAAATCCCGCGGAGCCTGGTGGTCCTGCCGATTCGGTTCGGTCTCATCCTTGCCTCCCCGGAAGTGCGGCGATCGTGATCGTCGTCCCGTGGCCTAGCGCGGGGAGGTCAAAATATCGTGGTGGACACTCGCCGGATAGGCGACCAGTTCCGGCAGACACCTGACCCATGGCTGATTCTCTGGCTTTCCCTATCGGCGACGCGTAACCTTGCGTCGAGGCTACCCCCCCCATTTCGATGGGCCCCGGGGCGGCTGACGCTCACCGCGGAGATGAGACATGGCCAAGTATCTCTTTCAGGGTTCGTACACGGAAAAGGGAGTCGAAGGCCTCCGAAAGGAAGGCGGCTCCAAACGTCGCAAGGCCATCGAGAAGGTCACGAAAGGCCTCGGAGGAAAGGTCGAAGCCTTCTACTTCACCTTTGGAAAGGATGACTTCGCGGTGATCGTGGAGGTGCCGTCGGGCGTCGAGGCCGCTGCGGTGGCCCTCGCCGTCAACGCGAGCGGAGCGGTAAGGGCGAGGACCACGGTCCTCCTCTCACCGGAAGAGATCGACAAGGCCGCGAAGAAGAGCGTCAGCTACCGCGCGCCGGGAAAACCGGGGAAATAGGGACTGACGCGCGGGGACCGATTCGCGGGATGAGATGCGGTAGGACGCCGCAACGACCGGCGCTGAGGCATTATCTTCTTCTTTCGATTCCGTCCCCGTAGCTCAGAGGATAGAGCGGCTGCCTCCTAAGGGGAAATCCGCCGTTGGCCAGCGTCGGGACCCGTTGGGAATCCTGAATCGAGCGTCAGGTGGTAGGGCAGGGAATCGGTGCGCGTCGCACCAGTTTTTGGCACAGTTAGATTCCCTCTCGCGTTCGAGCACCTGATCCACGAGGGATCACCGCACAGACGAATGGGACCATGCCCCCAAATTCGCAGGAGGAGCGGCTCCGATACGATCGCCTGAGCGCCTTTCGGCGAGCGAAGGAACTGTTCGAGCGTGGCGATCCTCAGTCCTTGCGATACGCCGCGCTCGAAGCGCGCCTCTGCCTGGAAGCATTCGCATACGACAAGCTCAGAATGTACGAGAAGAGGCTCGCGCCCGACCTCCTTGGAGCCGACTCCGGTACTTGGCAGCCCGAGGTCGTCCTCCGTGCACTTCGCGAGATCGAGCCCGGCTCGGACTCCGACATTCGAATGCGATTCACGCCCACAGACGGAGAGGGGAATGCAATCGGCCCGACGACCCAGGTAGACCACCTGACCCTGAAAGTCGAGACCCTTGACCACTACTATCAACGCCTCGCGAGCTATCTCCACGTTCCGACCGTGAAGCGCCAGCAGGACCACGCCTGGATCCTTCGATGGCAGGGAAAGCTTCGAGACACGCTCGAGGGTTTCTTTTCCGAGATTGGGCCTCGTGTCCGCTCTGCCCAGTCGAGCGGCCTCACGATCTCAGTCAACTACCCGTGCGAGGCCTGCGAGAAGTTTTCGGTCGTCGATCAATTTGCTGCGATCCTCTCGAAGCGAGCGAGGTGCATTCACTGTGGAGCGATGCATGTCGTCGAGGTGCCGGAGAACCCCCCCTCAGACGTTGCGCCCGAAGACATGGTTTTCCACCTCGACGCGACAGCCTTCGACTGCTTGAGTTGCGGCACATTGATGCCCATCGAGAACCGAAAGCTGGAAGTTGGCCTTGAGTTCTCGTGTAAGAATTGCAGGACCAATCACCTGCTGATTCAGAAGCACTGGGGATACGGAGCCCCCGGAATTGATCGCGTATCCGAGCCGCCCGACGGAGGAGCGCTCGAAGCAACCATGGACGTTCCCTCCGACATCCAAACGAGTGGCCCGGCAATCTCCCCCGAGGCCACATCTGGAAGCGATCGGGAGTTGCCTCCGCCGGCCTAAGGCGCGAGTGAGAACGAGCGCCGCGGTCACGCAGTCGGGCGAGAGCCGATCGGCGCACTCTCCAACGGTGGGCGGCTCAGTAATCCCACGCCGCACGATCGCCGTCAGCCATAAGCGGCGTGCCTTCATCCTGATCGGTCCGCGAGCGCCCTCCATTCTTTGTTGTTGAGGAGTTTGGAACGGTTGATTTGAATTGAATTGGCCCCAGGCATTCGCCTGATTGCGTGCAGACTGCTCGCCTTTGACCACGGACTCAGCCAAACTCTCGCGATTGAGGCGGTCGGGACATCCACATTGCGCTCCTGCTTTGAGCTGTCTGTGAACCCAAAGACATAGCGATACTCCCGCTCGCCCTGGAAGTGTTTCCGCTTCACAAACGGAAGCCGGTCGGGGCGAATCCTTCCTCCGAGGAGGGGGGGCTCGTCGGGCTTCAGACGCTTGAGTCGCTTGAGCCCCCCCGTCCACCAGTGGTATTCCATGGGGCCGTGCGCAACGAGGCGCGGCGCACGCAACAGCGCATTGTGCAGCTCGGTTCCATTGAAGACGATGAGTACGCCGTCCGGCGAGAACGCGAAGGATCTCCAGTGATGGAAGTCTTCCTCAGCTGCGGAGAGACACAGGATTCGAACATCAGTGAAGTTGCCTTCGCGTCGGTACGCTTCGACGTAGTGGGAGTCGTTCTTGTCCTCCCAGTCCTTGAACCGTCCCAGGCGCATCCGCTGATCTGCGAAGATGCTTCGAAGGGCACTAACATGTGTGTATCGACGCAGTTGGTACGGTGGCGTCATTCCCCCTTCCGTCCAGCCGCCGCGGCGAGCTTCCCCAGCGCCTCCTCGAGCCTCCAGTACCGCCCGAATTCCATGCTTTCCCCCGGCTGCGTCTCAGCAACGAGGAACGCACCGTCCTCCTCCATCCTGATCGCCCACGTTCCTCGGTCCGTCACGTCGCTTAGAAGCTATGAGCCGCACACGAGCGCAATGCGGATTCCGGCCACGTCGGAGCCGTCGAAGGTCCGGTAGGTCGCTTCACCGGATCGGGTACTGAAGGGTTCGTGGAATCTCATGGGCAAATGCCCTTATCTCGACTCAGTGCATGCTCCCAATTGACCGGGTTTCCTCGGATTGCGGCCATCGTTAGGGCGTGTCCAGGATTCGCCGGACCTCGCGGTCCATGAAGGCCAGCTGGTCCCGGAGCGCGGTCAAGGAGTCTCCGAGTGCCCGGATCACCGCCTGATTCTCAGGCGCGTCCACCAGGGCCAGGACCGAATCACGGCGAGCGGCGAGCGCATCGAGTTCGCGGTCAATAGCGTCGAAGTCTGTGCCACGAATCATGCGGGCGTTGAGCGAATCGAGTTGTCGGGAGAACATCGCGATATCCTCATCACGGAACAGCCTCGCCCGATCAGCCGTCAGGCGCTCAATCTCTGCGCCAATCGCCGACTGTTCGGACCGAAGCGCGGCGATCCGATCCTCGTCCGATTCGCCGGGAGCGCACCCGGTGAGCGCCACCGCCAATCCCGCGATCAGTCGTCTCATTTCGCTATTCCTCCGCCCGGCGAGTGCTCGTAACTACGCTCTCGCTATGGGAGCACCATCCTCCCGGCATTGCGCCTTGCGCGCCTCCATCTCCTCCTCCCCGAACTTCGCGACCTTCTGCCAGCGGGAGGCGTCTTGACTCGAGAGGCCGGAAGATTCGAGAGCGGCGGCGTAGGGGGAAATTGCCCCGACGGTGGGACCATTTCCCGGTCGTCCCGCCTGCCCCTGGCTCCAGCGCCGTCAGGAGGCGTCCGCCCTTCCAACAGCGGCTCCCCAGGGTGGGCAGAGCCCTACATCGGAAGTTGCAGTTCCCCGATGGCGTCATCCAACCGCTTCCTGGTCTGGAATATCTCGGCGTTCGACTCCCTAAACTCGTTGTTGAACTCTCGCAGTAGTTCGGCGATCCGCTCAACGTCTCCTGCCAGCCCTTCCAGGGTGGTGCATAGCACAAGTCCGTTATCAATTACCTGTTCGATCCCCTCCCAGTCTTTGGCCGTGGACTCAAGCAGAGCGCACCAATGGGAGGCCGGTGTGGAGGTCCACCGCAGAAACACGGTGCATTCGCCAGAGTCGGGGTCGATAGCACCAGTCACAAAAGAGTCGTGCGGTTCTACGGCTCCAATCTTCGGATCCTCGAATTTCATTTCCGAGCCTCCTTTCGAAGTCGTTCCGCCAGCCGGGCCAACTCCCCGCCGCGACACTCGATGGCGTCCGCGATGCCGCCGGGGCGAAAGGGTGGTATCTCATCCACTCCGGCACCCGTGATCGGTGGTAGCCTCCTATCGTCGGGCGAAGTCATCGCACCACTTTCCCTCTCAACATCCCGGGTGCCCCGCAGTAGCGTTCTTGGAAGTTCACCGACCGGAATACCTGTTGAAGTCGAATCCTCCGACCCGGAACTCGAAGATTGGCGAACCCTCCTGGTAAGCCTCCGCTTGGACGAGCACGACATCGGCTTCCCTCAATCGCGGCAAAAATCCGTCATAGTTCCGCATGAACAGCGACTCCGATGAGTTGTCAGAGGGCCCGACCGCCTCCCAGGACTGGGCCGCGCCTTCGTCGAACCGAATCCGCACGCGGCAACCACTGTAAGACGTGCAGAGAAGCTGTCCTCGCTCAATCCGAAAGATTATATCCCGGCCGAAGGTTGGATGGTCACGCAAGGTAAGCGTGCCCCGCTGCTCGCCTTGGTACGGAAACGCGAAATTGACAGTGTTCTCGGAGCTAATGGTCGCCGTGCGCGTCTCCCGGGATGTCATGGGGTCTTGAGACACCGAGTACGACCATTTGGCGGCCAATCTTTCGGCCTCGCGCGCCTCTTCCTCCGCCTGGGCTGCGGCGGCCTCCCTCGCCCTGAGGTCGGCGATCATGGCCGACGCAGAATCACCCAATGGCGTACCCGAAAAACGGGCGATCAATTCCTCAGCCATTGCGACGGCACGCCACTCCAGCCCTGGGAGTTCTTGACTCTGGCGAAGGACAGCGAACAGGTCTTCTGCGCTTGTCTCCGTGGATTCAACCTGCTCCTCCCCGCTCTCAGACTCCTCTGGCGGGACGCACCCACCAAGAAGGACAAGCCCGACGACGGTCAGCATTGCGCGCATCGGCGGCCCCTCCCATTCCGGCCCCAGGGGGACGTGATTCGTTTCGTATTCGAGACTACGAGCGAACCCGTTGCTTCGCCATACCTACCCGGCCTTGTAGACGGAATCGATGCGATGCACGTTCGGGGGTCCCGTAGGACTCCCGAAGATCCGCAGAGCCGTTGTGCCAGCCCTCAGAACATGGAAGGACCCCTCCGGCCGTGCCGGGAGCCTCTACCTCGACGCCTCGGAGCGCTTCGAGCCAGGGGCGCTCCTCGTCTTCACTTGAGACCCGAAGGACGGCATGGGGAGCCCTATAGGTCCTCGTGCGAGGCGTTCGCCACGTCCACGCGATTCCCGAGGGCACCGTCGGCTTCTACTTCGGGGCCGCGAAGGCAGGGGCATTCGTGTGGAGGGACAGAGACGGCACGCCCTGGCACCTGTCGGCTAAGGCGCGGGCGGTATCGGAGACGGGCCGGACCTTGGAGGTCCGACTCGGAGAGAGTCATCGGGCGCCGTGGAAGCTGACGGACGGGGAGCTAGGCGAGCTCGTGGGGATGGCGGTACGGTAGGCCGTGTCGCGCCTGCGAATACGAGGGTGTAGGTTGACCCGATACAGTGTAGCATCGCCGAACGAGGGTTCGGGAATCCGACAAGGCGCCATGTGAAGCGCTACCTCACGAAAACTATGCAGGGGTCGGCCTCCGCTGTTGAAGCGACGGAATGCAAGGTACGTTTGAATTTGTCACGCCATGAATGATCCGCTCGTGCTGTACTCAACCAACACATGGCTCGCGTGGGCCATCGCGGAACGCTTCTACGGCGGCACGCACTACGCATGGTGCGGCCCGGTATTCGACGGACGAACAGCCGCGCCCCACTTGAACATCCCGCCCACCTGTAGCCCCTGCGAGATTTATCATTCGCTGGCGGGTGAGGTCGCTCGGGGTGATTTGCACAGCGACGGCATCAAGCGAAACAAGGGCGGCATTCTGCGAGGTGCCACGGCAAGACGAGGGGAAGGAAAGATCACCGCGGACGACGAGAAGGACATCGCCGCGATCATCGGGGCATCACAGGTCCGAGATTTCCGGCCCCTGCTCTTCGTGATTCCCTTCGCGCCAGTGGCGGTGGTGATCAAGAAAGTCCCAGTTCCCGATCGAGCTCATCCGCTCTCGCTGGAGTATATAATCGAGAATCTACCTCGGGCTTCGTTCGACGTTCTAGAGCTTGGAGTCTGAATCGCATGTTTGACGTTCTGAACGCCCTGGCACTCGACACCACGGTCAAGGCCGTGTATGACGCCACGCTGAAGCTGTTTGAGCGGAATCGGTTCCCTGTATACGAGATAGGCGCCCGTGGGGACCTTGAAGAGCAGATTCGCGTTCTTGAGGAGACACAGCGCGAAGCAACAAGGCTCAGTGCTGCGATAAGGAGTGCTGCCGAAGTGGAGTCGTTGCTGCAAATGCAGCTCGCCGAAGCTCAGCTCGTGCAGGTAAGAGCGATGGAGGCGCAGCTCGTTGCGGCGCGGCTTCTCGGAGAGATCGAGAGTGTGCAGAAACGGGCGATTAAGGATCTGACTGACGCAGAAGCCGGTCGGTACATCAGCTACTTGGTGGATAGGTTAGAGGAGCGTGTGCAAGACGAGCTACAAATTGATCGAAGCAAGGGAGAAGATCTGATCCTTGCCCTGCGGAGGGACTTCGAGGGCGAAGCCCCCATTATTGTGGAGTAGATGTCGAGCTCAGCGCCGGCACAATGCATTGACGGAGTTTCGGGCAGGAACCTAGAATTCACACGGCGCCTAACTGCGCGTGTGCCGGCTCCGGGCCTTCGGCCCTCCACGGCAGCCCTTCGCCCTGTCACGGCTCCCGCTTCGCCCGCCACAGTTCGCGCAACTCTTCCTTGGGTAAGTGCCGCGCTCGGTCGTATCGTGGGAACGGGTCCAGCGGCACCACGTCGCCCCTACCGCGTGCGAGAAGCGCCGGGGTGTCCCATGTCCAGAAGGTGACAGCCTCGCCGTCCACGTCCAGGCGCAACACGTCGTCGGGGAGAACGAGGAAGCCCATGCACCACGATACCGCCCTACGATCAGCGCGGAATCAGCGACCGTTCGCTCACTCTCCCGCCTCCTCCCTCAACTCCGCGCTCGAGTTCGCGTGCGAACATCCGGCGTCCGAATCGGTCACTCCGGCCCTTGCGTTCCTTGATAGCCGGCACCTGGATCGGAAGGAGGTCACGGGCTCGGCCTGATCGGGCCTTCGGCCAGTGCTCGGAGTGCACGATCGCGAAGGAGGGCGTTCTCGTTTGGTACCCGCTGTAGATGTTTCTCAAGCCGGTCCCTTTCGGAGTGACTGAGCGCCTCCTTCGTCTCAAGTATTTCCACCATGAGCCCCAAGGACTCTCCAACCAAATAGGACACACCCGAGTCGAGGGCCGTTCCCAGGGCGAGCGAACACGCAACAATCGCAGCGCCAACGTTCCCCTCGTGCCAGTGGTCTCGGGCAACCTGAATGAACCTGGAGTAGCGATCGCCGTGGACCATCGTCGCGAGCTCGGCGGCCTTGGCCTCGAACAGCGCTTGATTCTGCCGCATGATTTCTTCAACCTGGCCCTGAATGGCTTGCGTTAACTTTTTCAGGTCTCTGTCGAAATCCGCCCGGAGGCCCGCGTCCAACTCGCCCCTCATCGTGTTCAAGTCATTCTTGTAAATCCGAATGTTCACGAGCCAGCCCACCGACACCAGTAGAATCACGATTCCGACGGCAGTTGCGAGGCTCCAGAGCACCACTGCCAGGAGGTCGCTCCGGTAGGCATGCTCAACGGCCTGTCGCGCCTCGATGGCGATTAGAAGAGAATCGACAAGAGGGACCTGAAGCACGGCAACGGTCGAGGTCATGTTGGGCAACGCACCGTGAGTTTCACCTTTATTCCCCCGGCTCCTTCCCAACCTTCCAATGCTTCGCGCATTCGCAACAACTCAGTCCGCCGCCAAGAATCAGCTGGTGCATACCAGTGCTTCCGCACATGGGACAGGCGCGGGTGCGTCTGGTAAAGGCACACCGGCGGCGGCATCCGGTTTCGTTGAATGACTCGATCGACTTGGAGCTCGTATCCACATTCACAATGACGCATGGGCATTTTCCGTTACCGCTCCAGCTCGGCTACCTTCTTGATCTCCGGGCACTTCTCCCGGGCGAGCTTCGCGAGGACCTCCTCCCTACCGTTCGTCAATCGGCATTCCTAGGGGCGCACACGCGGGCACCTTCAAGACTCTCTACTCTCTTGTGCACCTAGCGTTCGGGCCCTATCGCCCGAGCATTCGTCCTGTCCAGTGGTCCAATCGAACGCAGGTAATTGTGCCTGGCCCGCCCCCTCCGCACTCCATTTCGTACCGGAACATGAAAGCGGTCCAGAGACTCGCCAGAAGTAGGAGCGCGGCGAGGAGTCCGAAGGCTGCACGTCTAGTCATTCAGTCCACGAAGAGCATGGGGGCGTGCTCCCGGATTGGCGCACATTTCAGATTACGAGCGACGGTCAGGCAAGCGCATGATACGACGTCGCCCGTAGCGACGGCAACCGCTGTCAGTGGTCCCGCGAACAGGAACACGAGAGGGCGGCAAAACTTCGGGAAAAGGGCTGACCGCATTGCAAAATCGCAGGAGTCCTCCGGGGCATCCAGTCGGCGGTCTCAGGCTGGCTCGCCCAGTTCATCAAAGAAGAGGAACGCAACGCGCCCCGCTCAGCGCGACGAGGTAGATGGGTGGGGTCGTGCATGGCGTACTACTTCTGCACGCCGCACGGAACTCTCGCGAAGGCCAACGAAGACATCAAGACGATCCCGCCCATGGCGGCGGGAGTAACTGAACGTCCCTGGCGGCTCGAGGACTTCTTGGCCAAGATGGACCCCGACGCGCCGATCCGGTAAGACGAGGGTGCAATGGCGGAAAACAAGCTCTACTACGGGGATAACCTCGACGTGCTCCGGCGGCATATCCCGGATGCGTCGGTGGACCTCGTGTACCTCGATCCGCCGTTCAACTCGAATCAGGACTACAACATTCTGTTCGGGCACAAAGAGGGGCAGCCCGCTCCGGCGCAGATCCGGGCGTTCGAAGACACGTGGGAATGGAACGAGGCTTCGGCCCTCGCCTATGCTGAGACAGTCGAGTTGGGTGGTGAGGTGTCGCGGACCCTCCAGGCGTTCCGGACGATCCTGGAGGAGAGTGATATGCTCGCGTACCTCTCCATGATGGCCCCGAGGCTTGTTGCGCTCCGCCGTGCCATGAAGCCGACCGCCTCGATCTACCTCCATTGCGACCCGACGGCGAGTCACTACCTGAAGCTTCTCATGGATGCAGTCTTTGGACCCGCGTCCTTCCGTAACGAGATCATCTGGAAGCGCACGAGTGGCCACTCCGATGCGACCCGATACGGTCGCGTGCATGATGCTATCCTCTACTACGTCGCGGGGCCGGACCCGACATGGAATGAGACGTACCAACCATATGAGGCGGAGTACGTCGAGCAATACTACCGCTATGAAGATGAGGACGGACGGCGCTTTATGTCCGGAGACTTAAGTGCGGCCGGACTTCAGGGCGGAGGATACGAATACGAGTGGAAGGGCGTAACTCGAATCTGGCGGGTTCCCGAGGCTCGCATGGTGGCGCTCGATGCAGAAGGGCGAGTCTACTACACGCGGAACGGATTTCCGCGAATCAAGCGCTACCTCGATGAAATGCCAGGACTTCCGGCCCAAGATGTCTGGGCTGACATTCAAGCCCTTCGGTCTTGGCACGGCGAGAGGCTCGGGTATCCCACCCAGAAGCCCGAAGCCCTCCTTGATCGAATCATCGAAGCCAGCAGCAACCCAGAAGACGTAGTCCTCGATCCCTTCTGTGGGTGCGGGACCGCAGTCGCATCAGCCCAGAAACTGGGGCGTCGCTGGATCGGGATCGACATCACGCACCTTGCGATCAACCTCATTCGCCACCGGCTGCAAGACTCGTTCGGGCCAGAGATTGCCATGAGCTACGATGTGGTGGGCGAGCCGGTCAGCGTTCCGGATGCCGAACAACTCGCTAAAGATGATCCGTACCAGTTTCAATTCTGGGCTCTCGGTCTGGTGGGCGCACGGCCTCATGAGGAGAAGAAGGGCGCTGATCGGGGGATCGACGGCCGCCTCTACTTCCACGACGAGGGGGCCAAGGGGAAGACGAAACAGGTCATCATCTCCGTGAAGGCAGGGAAGACCGGTCCGGCCCATGTACGGGACCTCAGAGGAGTGGTGGATCGGGAGGGGGCAGCAATCGGAGTGCTCGTGAGTTTCCAAGAGCCAACCGATCCTATGCGAAAGGAGGCGGCTTCGGCTGACTTCTACGAGTCCCCCTGGGGCAAGCACGCACGAATCCAGCTTCTCACGGTCGCGGAGCTGTTGCAGGGCAAGCGGATCGACATGCCGGACGTGCGGGGAGCTAACGTGACCTACAAGCGGGCGCCCGAAGCGGCGAGAAAAGTTGCCGAACCTCAGCTTGAGTTGGAGGAGGAGCCGTAGCGGGCGACCGGGGGGCGGATGATTGCCCTGAAAGGCAACGGCCGTCGGTGGTCCGGCGAACTGAGGCGCGAGACGGCGGTGAAGCTCCGGGAGTGGGGGTGGACGAACGTGCGTATCGGAAACGCGCTCGGGGTCACCGAGGGGGGCGTCCGGGGGTGAGTTCGTAATTCTACGAAACGGGAAGAGCCCGAGACCGTCGAAGGCAACGACGGCAAGCAGTACCCCGCCCGCAAGCCCTGCAATGCGGCGTACTTCGCCCCGGCCACCCGAAGGCGACCGGGGCGGGAGCGTGTCAGGGGATCCAGCTATCCGCGACGTATCGCCAAGCGGGATCGGGGAACCGGTGAATCATGCGGAACCGAGGAGGGAAGTCGAATTGAGCCGCCACGGCATGTCGAAGAGGGTCGCCTGATGAATAGCCAGCTACGCGCGCGGCACGCTCCCCTGTGCTTCCGCTCGCCATGACTTCCGCCGCCACCACGATTCGTCCCCAAGCCACCCACTTGCGCGGAGTGGGGATCCCAAGGCGATCGAACCTCCGAAGTATGGTTGACGGCGAAGCGTTGAGGGCGTCGGCCACGCAAGGTCCCCATCGGGGGCACACCGATCCGGATTCGGAGTCGAACGCGATAGCGACCGTGGACATGATGAGCGGGATTGACTCACGCGAGATTCTCCCCGCCTCCGCATAATGGTTCAGCGCGAGGCGGGGCCATGTGTAGCTATCGAACGGCGGACGGATGATCGGGGGGGCGGCGGGGGCTTCCGGCTCTGGCTCGGACCGCTCGAATCTCTTATGAAATCCGAGGCCGATGCGGCTCCGTAGCGCAGTCGGTGGGGTGGCGCTCCAGCGGCGGGGGTGTTGGGTGACGGGTGACATGGCAAGCTCTCCTCGTTGACGCCGGAGGGTACGGCGCCCAACGTAGGACGCCATGAGGCTCCGGCCTTGTGGAAGAGCCGGGTGCGGGGCGCATCTTCCAAGGGTGGCCCCCCGCCCGGTTCGCGTACAGCGAAGTATGCGACCCGAAGTGCGATGGTCGCAAGTATTTGTACGGCAATGAGTTACTGTGACGCTAAGAGTGACGGCCGCACACTTCGGCTAACCTCTTCTGGCGCGGAAACGTAGACCCTCGTAGCGTGTGGGAATGCGTAGAGCCGCCCTACTCGCCGGAATCGTCCTCGCCTGTGCCGCCGGGCTTCACGGCCAGCAGGCCCGGGAATGCGTGGACCTCAATACCGCCTCATTCGATCAACTTCGTTTGATCGTCCACGTTGATACGGTCCGGGCACGAGAGATTATTGCCATTCGCGCCGAATCGCCCTTCGCGACCGTGGATCAACTAACGCGGGTGAACGGGATCGGAGACGTGAGGCTGCGGGACATTCGTACTGAGGGGCTCGCATGCGTCCGTGCGACAACAGCGCCACCCGCCCGCGCCGTACCTCAGACAGCCCCGGCGCCGTCACCGGGACCGAGGCGGTCCTGCTGCCGGATGTGCACGACGGGGAAAGCGTGTGGGAACTCCTGCATCAACAGGAATCTCACGTGCCGACAGCCCGCCGGGTGCGCGTGCAACGCCGGGGAGGAATTTGTGCCAACACCCTTCGAGCCGTTCGGTCTTCAGTTAGCCTTCCGGGGTTCCGATTACAACTCCGGTTGTTCGCTGGCGTTCTCCACGTAGCGGCTACAATCGTCGAGAAGCGAACTTGGGCTCGCTGAACCGGAGTTATCCGAACACGCCGCGGGGAAAGAGTGCGGAACCTGGGAAGAGCCGGGGATGCCTCTTTTCGATGAAGCCCTTTTG
>JBBEBG010000033.1 GCA_040882465.1 Gemmatimonadota bacterium | reverse complement strand
GCTTATCAGGCGTGCGCTCTAACCACCTGAGCTACAGGCCCCGCATTCTCCCGAAACTCCACAGGAACCGGCGGTTTCGGGGCCGGTAACATACCCGATCTCCCCCTCCCCGTTCAACCCTGCGTTTGTGCGGGGAACGGAGCGCTTGCGCCGATGTCGAACCCCCGTGCCGCCTGGCGGCGCCCCGATCCGAAGGGCGTCTCGAGAGGTCGCGCAGGGAATGTCCCCCCCGCGCCGCGATGCCAGTCTTCCTCTAGACAATAATTCCTCTATAGACAATTCTATTTTTCCGCTGAACTGGCAGCGGCGGCAGAAGGACTTCCTGGGCTACACACTCACCCTCTCCTACACCGGCTCGATCTTCGAGCCAGGGATGGGATTCCTTCGGCGGCGCGACGACGCTGCCGCCTCGGCCAGCGTTGGTTACGGATGGCGCTTCACCGACCCGGCGTCGCGCCACGGGCCCGTCGAGCTTCGGGCCGGGCACCAGTGGAGCGCCTCTCCGAACCTGACCCTGAGCGGGAGCTATCAGCTCGACCACGTCACCTTCGAGAACCGGGAGGAGGAGTTCACTTCGCACGTAACTCGCCTCCGCGCCGAGGTGATGTTCTCGACCCGCCTTTCGGTCATCAGCTTCGTGCAGTATAACTCTTCGCAGAACGCCGTGATCGCGAACTTCCGCCTGCGCTACAACCCGCACGAAGGGAACGACTTCTATGTCGTGTGGAACGAGGGGCTCGTCACAGAGCCCGGCGAGTTCGAGCGTCCCACCAGCGACTCGCGCACGATCCTCGTGAAGTACTCTCGAATCTTGCAGCTGGGCCTCTAGCGAATCGCGCTTCGTGCCAGGAGACGGCGATGCTGGGTAGAGTCAGGAAACTCTTCGCGGCCGGCTTCATCGCGGGCGTGCTCGGCTTTCAGGCGTGGGTGATCGCCCCCGGGACCCCCGGAGGTTGGTACTGGCCCTTCCTCGACTATCCGATGTACAGCCGGTCGGTTTTACCGGAAACACCGTACAGGGAGCGACGCCTCGCCCTGGTTCCACTCTCCTCCGAAGGTCTGCCCGGCGATACCCTTCGCCTCGCGGCCGAACAGATGGGGTTTTACTCCTTTACGCTGAGGGCCTTGGCCGAGACGATCCGCAGGCCGGCGTTGGAGCATCCGGACGCGGACGAAGCCCAGGCGCGGGAAGCGCGGATCCGCATCGCGCGGACCGCGGGAGAGACGCTCGGGCTCGATCGGCTTGAAGTCATCCTCGAGGAACAAACCTTCCAGATCGCTCGAGACGGTCTCGTATCCCGCGACCCACCCTGGCTCCCCGTGGACTCGTGGGTCGCGGGGCCGGAGACATTGACCGCCCCTGAAGATCCGACGCCGTGACCGCGATGGCGACCGGTCTCATTCGAAGGCTGGACCAGTACTGGTTCGGTCCGGGAAGCCTGGGTCACGTCGCGCTTTTTCGGATCTTCGTCGCCGGCGGCCACCTCTTTTTGTTCTACCCGAACCTTCAAAGGCTCGCGGAGCGCTTCACCGCGCCCAATTCGGAGTTCATGCCGATTCCGGCGCTCAAGGTGCTCCTCCTTCCCCTCGGGGAGTGGGGACTCCGTCCCGATGCGACGTTGATCCAGGCGGTCTGGGTCTTCGGGATCTTGGCCGGAATTGGCGCCGTGCTCGGGAAATACACTCGGTTGAGTCTGATTTCCTTCGCCACGGTTCAGAGCCTGCTCACGGCGTACGACTATTCGTTCGGCGTGGGGCATCACCCGGATGCCCTTTCCATCATCATGCTCTGGGCGCTCGCTTTCAGCCCATGCGGCGAGCGTTGGTCTCTGGACGACCTCCAATGGCGCCTCCGGAGCGCGGGGGCGGTCGGTCGTTTCGCCCCGCTCGGGCCGCGCGACGACGCGAGCGCCTTCGCTCGCTGGCCGCTTCTCCTCGCGCAGTGGCTCCTTGCCCTCGCGTATCTCTCGGCGGCGGCAAGCAAGATGTATTTCGGCGGACTCGAATGGTTTCGCAGCTCCACGCTCGCCTATTACCTCGTCCAGGACGGAATTTGGTTCGATCAGCCTCTCGGCATTTTCCTCGCCGGCTACCCGGCGCTCCTTTCGGTGGCCGCCGTGGTCACCGTCCTTTTCGAGGGGACGTTTTTCGTCGCCGTCCTGGCCCCGCGGACCGCGTGGATCTACATCCTGACAGGCGTCGGACTGCACGTCGGCATCCTCTTGACGATGGCGGCCCCGTTCCTCCAGTGGCTCGTTCTCTACACCGCCTTCCTACCGACGTTGGCATCCACCTTCCCCGGAAGTTGGATTCGGGCTCGCATCCCGGCACCGAAGCGGTGGACCGTCGTGTACGACGGGCGGTGTCCGCTCTGCATCCGGAGCATGGTCCTTCTCGACTATCTGGACGTGCGGCGGAACCTGACCTATCTGGACCTCGAGGCCGAGTGGGAGAAAGTGCGGGAGGCCGCGCCGGCTCTCACGCGTGAGCGGGCCCTGCATCTCATGCACGTGGTGGGGCCCGACGGGAGCTTGTCAGGGGGATTCGCCGCATTCCGCGAGATGACTCGCGTCCTCCCCCTCCTCTGGCCTCTTTATCCCCTCGCTCGCGCGCCTCTCGCGGACCTCATCGGCCAGAGGGTTTACGGCCTCGTGGCTTCGCGTCGCGGACGCGCCCCTTGCGGAGCCGAGGGGTGCCGGGTGCGGGAGGCGGGGACGCCCGCGGCGAACGGGGGACCGGCCGACTCGCGACCGGTCCCTTCCGGCACCTGAGCTTCGCGGGCGCGGAAGCTCCTCGGGCATCTGGGCCCCCGAGGGAGGTCAATCGGAGCCCGCTTCTTCTCCGGTCTCGTTCAGGAACGCCGTCACTTCCGCGAGCCAGCCCTCCGGATCCTCGAGGTGGATGGCGTGCCCCGCGTTCTCGACCGAGCGATGGGTGCCCCGCGGAAGCACCTTCGCCATTCGGGCTCCGATCTCCGTGAACTTCTCATCGAGCGCGCCCGTCAGAACGAGGGTGGGGTGGCGGAGGCTGGAGAGCGCTCCCCAATAGGAGGGTTGAGCGCCCAAGCCATATCCCCGCAGGGCGGCGGCGAGGCCGGACGGACGATTTCTCAGGCGAAGGGCACGCGTCTCCTCGAGCGACTTCATGGAGAGGCGGTGCTGGCTGTCGAAGATGGGCTGCCCCATCCAGTAGTCCACGAACCACCCCATCCCGAGCCGTTCGATTCGGGTGGAGAGGGCTTCGTCCTCCTCCCGCCGCTCCTCCCGCGCCGCTGCCTCTTCGATTCCCGGAGAGGCGCTTTCGAGCACGAGACGCCGCACGCGCTCCGGAGCTGTGACGGCTGCCGCGAGGGCGACGCGCCCCCCCATCGAGTACCCCACCCAGTCGGCCCGATCGATCCCTCGCTGGTCGAGCGCGCCGGCCAGCGCCTTCGCGACCGCTTCGATGCCATCGTCCTCGGGATCGGACAAGGCGGGAGTCTCGCCATGCCCGGGAAGGTCGGCGGCGAGAACCTGCCGGCCGGCGGAGAGCGCCCCGAGGAGGGCGGCTCCCCACGCGCGGGCGCTTCCGGTGAAGCCGTGGAGGAGGAGGAGCGGGACCGACTCGCCCGCCGGGCCGATCTCCAGCACACGAATCGGCGAACCCGGGTCGCGCGCCCGGGTCATGGGACTTCCCCCGGCAACCCTTGGCCCCGCCCGCTCATTCCGCTCGCTCCATCGAGCCCGCGCCGACAAGCTCCACTTTCCCCTCCCCCTTGGCGATGCGTCCCACCTCGGACCGGAGCGTCGGGACTCCCGCCGCGGGTACGCGGGCCCGGATTTCGACTCGCGCCGTCGCCTGGAATGCCTCCTCCCTCTCCGAGGCCCCCAGGATGTCGAGCGCGCGACAGATCGGCCCGACGACCGCATGGGGCACCTCGATCAAAACCGTCACGAGCGGCACGCGGCGGGTCGTGGGAAGCGTCTCGAGCGCACCCGTGACCGCGGATGCATAGGCGCGGCCCAACCCTCCCTTCCCGAGCTTCACGCCCCCAAAATACCGCGTGACGACCGCCACGATCTCCCCTACTCCGGAGTGCAGGAGAGTGTTCAGAATCGGCCGGCCCGCGGTCCCATGCGGCTCTCCCGCGTCGCTCAATCCGACCTGCGCAGTGCTCCCCGGCGGACCGGCGACAAATGCCCAACAGTGGTGGGTCGCGTCCGGCATCTCCCGCTGGACGCTCCGGATGAATGCGTGGGCCGCATCCGGGTCGGGAGCCGGAGCGATCGTGCCGATGAACCGGCTTCGCCGCACGATTTCCTCCACCCGGTGGACCCTCCCCGGGACAAGGTACCCCGTGCCGCGGCCCTCACCGGCGGAATTCAGGGCGCCGCTTCCGGGGCGGGGCCCTCGCCGCGCGGATCCACGCGCCAGAGGTCCACTCCTCCCGGCTGGAGGCGCAGCTCCACGGTGGCCACGCGCTCGAGGCCCTCCAGGTCGAAGACGTCGAGACTTCCGGGGAGAGATCCGATGGATTCGTTGGTCACGAAGGCGTAGCGCCCGTCCGGAGAGATCTCCACGCCGTGGGTGATCTCCCGCGAGGTCTCGAGATGGGCCGTGCGGGCACCGCTCTCCAGGTCGAAGACCTCGATCGCGCGCCCTCCCTTGAGCGTCGCCACGAGGAGGCGCCCGTCCGGAGCGACATCGAGATTGTAAGGCGCCCGCCCGGTATCGAACCGGCGCGTGACCCGCCACTCCTCGACGTCCACTTCGAGGATCTCGTCCGCCCGGTTGCAGGCGACGTAGAGGAAGCGGTCGGCCCGAATCCCGCGCCCCGTCGCGACCCAGGTCGGCGAGCACATCAGGTTTGGATCGTGGTGCACCGCGTCCACTCCCCCGAGATCCTCGGGGTCAAGGAGCCCCTCGTGCCCCGGCTGTAAGGAAAAGCGATTCTCGACCGCGAAGGCAGGGAGCCGCACCTGGACGATCTGGTCCGAATGCATGCAGACGTGGTAGTGCTTGTCTCCGGAGGCACTCACCCGACTCCCGTGCGGCATCACGCAGGTGGGGATGCGCGCGATCTCGCGGAGTTCGGGCGTGAAGACCACGGACAGGTCCGACGGGACCATGTCCCCGTGAAGATTGAAGTTCACGACGAAGAGGAAGCGGCCGTCCGGGGTCATCCCGCTGGAGGCGGGGAAACGGCCGAGAGTGATCCGTCCTTCGGGTGTGTCGGGGCCGGCCCGAAACTTCCAGACCCACCCGTCGGGTGTCCCGTGTGCGACCGTGACATAGAAGTGCTCCCCGTCCGGGGATACGGAGATCCCGTGGGGCCCGTCAATGTCTCCTGGCATGATCCCGATCGGGATCTCCCGTTCGACGCGCGCCCCGGTCGCCGGGTCGAAGACGACCCGGCTGATCATGTCGGAAGACTCGTTGGCGACGTAGAGCCGATATTCGAGCGCGGATGCGGGAGCGTCGGGGACGGGCGAAGGGCGCGTGTCGTCCGGGCTCCCTCCAGCGCACCCCGTAACGAAGTGGAGGAGACCAGCGATGGTGAGGAGCCGCTTCACCGGAGTGATCCGCCGCTCAGGGAAGAAGGGGTGCGGTCGGACGGGGCCGGAGGCGCACCACCCAGAGCCCGGAGTGCATGTCGGAGACGAAGATGTTTCCGTTGTAGGGCTGCGGGCCCCAGGCCATGGGAGAGTTGACCGTGTAGCCGTCCGGATGCCCGGTCGGGAACCAGGCGATCTCCCTCCCCTGCTCGTAAAGGTTCCCGCGCAGCTCGCCGGAGACGTCCACGACGCGGAGTCCGCCCTGGTAATACGCGGCGTAGAGTCGGTCGTCCTCGACCCAGATATTGTGCACGCCGGCTTCGGGGACCTCGTAGCGGCCGACCTCGACAAGATTCTCCGGGTCCGTCATGGAGATGATGTGGACGAAACCCCGCGGGCCCGACTCGTGGGTTCCCGCCCGCGAGATGCACTCCTCACAACCGAAGATTTCGTCCCCCACGAAGAGGTAGGAGTGACCGTCCGAGTTCGTGTACGGGAAGGCGACGTGGGTATTTCCCTCGGGATACGCGTACGAGGAGATCACGACCGGATTCATCGGCGTTCCGCCCCAACGCCCGTCGCCCAGGTCCACGACGTAAACCCCGTCATTCCAGTAGGAGACGTAGCCGATTCCGTCCACGACCCAGATGTCGTGGAGGTACTTCCCGGGGTTCTCGATCCCCCACCGTCCCACCTCCCGCGGCAGGGCCGGATCGGAGATATCCACGATGTGGACATCGAGGGTTCCGTCGTTGATCGCGTAGACGAGATCTCCGACGATGAAGGTGTTGTGTACTCCGCCGGTGAGGTGTTCGGTGTACGTCGTGATGATCCGGGGATGCGCCGGATCCGCGATGTCGAGGAGGACGATCCCGTTGCGGCGGTCGGACGAACCTTCGCGGGTGATGACGGCGATCGTGGCGTCTTCGTTCACCTTCACGTCGTTGACCACACGCGCGTCCACCACCACCGAATCGGTCAGGATCGGGTTCTCCGGATCGGTCACGTCCCAGGCGAACATCTTCTGCCCGCCCGAATGCGTCCCGTGGTACGCATAGTCCCGTCCGTCGCGGCCCCGGAAGACCCAGAGGTCCGAGGTCGGCGCGTTCGAGATGAGCCCGGTGCCGACCTGGACGGGTTCTTCCGCGACGCCCCGCTCGCGGGCCTCTACGACGACTTCCGCGGCGGCGGTCCCCGCGCTGGCGATGACCCGGTACACACCCGGGGTCTCCGCGACGAAGGCTCCGTCCGGATATACCGCCGCGCCCAGATCGCCGCGAAGCTCCGCGCCCGCGACCGCATAGGTCAGGACGACGTCGGTCACCCCTTCCCCGCGGGCGTCGGTCGCGAGCGCTTCGAATCGGACCACGTCCCCGGCGCGCACCGAGGCGCTCTGCGGCGTGATCTCGATCGCGCGCACCGGATTTTCCAGCACCTCAACGACATGGGCGGCCTCGACTCCCTCCGCGGAAGCGACGATCGTGGCGCGGCCGGCTCGGTGCCCGCGCACGAAACCCCCTTCGCTCACGGACGCGATGTCCGGATTGCGGCTGGTCCAGGTCGGGGTGAAGCGGGTACGAAGTGTCCCGTCGGCGGTACGGGCCTCCATCCGGTAGGGAACCGCCGTTCCCGTGTAGAGCCCGAGCTCGGGAGGAAGGATCTCGATCGCCGCAATGGGCGCGCCCTGGACCAGGAGCCGCTTCGGGAACATCCGCGGCTCCGGTTCACCGCCCAGACCCGGGGTCATGACCGCGAGAAGGAGCTCCGTCTCGCCTTCCTGGAAAGCGGTCACCCGGCCATCGCGCAACGCCGCGACCGGGCCGTCGGGGGGAACCCACATCAATGGAGCATCGGCGACGACGTTTCCGTCTCCGTCGAGGAGGCTCGGCTCGAGCTCCCGCAGCGTGAAGGACTCACCTACGACGAGCACCACCGGGTCCTCGTTGAGCCGGATCTCGGCCACCCGCCCGCCGGCGAGGAGCTCGGGGTCCACGGCGGGCTCCTGAGGGGGAGTCGGCGCCGCCGCCTCGGGGGCAGGTGCGGCGGGAGCTGCGGCCTCGGGGGCCGAATTCCCGGACGCGCATGCGGAAAGTAGGGGCGTGACGAGGGTGGCGAGAATCCAGCGTCGAAAGGTCACGGTGGTCCGTTCCGTCGGAAGGCCATCGGGGGAAGGTGCCGTTGGATCGGATTCTCTACACCGGGCTCACCGGCCGGGTCCGACGGGAAAAGCGGTCAGGCGGCTCGCTGATTCCAGATGGTGCGACCCTCGTTCGCCCCTCCCGTGTCCTCATCTTCCTCATCCCAATCGTCCCATTCGTCGTCCTCGTCTTCGTCCTCCCAATCGTCTTCGTCCTCATCGTCCTCGTCCCACTCGTCCTCATCTTCCTCCCATTCCTCGTCGTCGAGCTCCTCGTCCTCATCGAGCGCGAGAATGCCCGGGCTCCCTGCAAGCTTCTCGCGGGGCCAGACCGAACCTTCCATCATGGGATGTCCTCCATACAGTGTGGCGATCCGAGCAGGACTCGAAGGGGAAACCCCCTCGGTCGGGCAATACTAGAGGAGGGTCTAAGATTGTCAAGAAGCCGTGCGCATGGTTTCGGGGCTTTCGGAACGACGCGGGCGTTTCGGGGCTAACGAAGATAGATTGAGCGTATCCCGCAACTCACCCGGATCCAGGACCATGCTTCTACAGCTCCGGCTCCGCGTCATGGCCCCTTCGCTCGTCTTCCCATTCGCCCTGGCGCTCGCCGGGTGCGATCTCCCGCGAGCGTACGGGGATGCAAACGCGATCATCGTAGCGGCGGCCCCTGAAGTCTGGACCCAAACCGAGGCGACCTTTCGGGACGCGATGGAGCCGACGATTCTGACCGTCCGCGACGAGCGTCCCTTCCGAATCACCTACCAGGACCCGATGGGGGGACAGGCCTGGGGGAATCTGCGGCGCTTTCGAGAGGTGCTCGTCATCGGACGGGCGGAGGACCCGTGGATCGCCGAGCCGCTGGCGTTGCTCCAAGAGGGCGCCGCCCCCGAGCCCCCCGCGATCTTCCAGGTGGACAATGTCTGGTCACGCGGACAGACGGTTTCCGTTCTCCTCCTTCCCGCGGGCGATGCGGAGGCGTCAGTGGCCCAGCTCGCGCCCGCCCTCCAGGAAATTCTCGATCGGCAGTTCCGGCAGCATGCCCTCGCCCGCATGTTCGCGTCCGGGTCGGACCAGCCCCTCGCGGACTCGCTCTTCGCGAACACCGGTTTTTCGCTCAACGTCCCTCAGGTCTATCGCATGGAGGTGAGGGATTCCCTGTACCGATTCCGAAATGATTTCCCCAGCCCTCGGGAGCTCATCCGCGAGATCTGGGTGACCTGGGAGAGCCCGATTCCCGAGGCCAATCCCACCCGTGAAGAGCTCGCGTCCTGGCGGACGAACCTCTCATCGGAGCAGTACAACGACCCACAGCTGCTCGATACCGCCATGGTGGCGCAATATCGGGGTGTCACGGTGAACGGGCTCGAGGGCGTCGAATTCCAGGCCGCCTGGGTGAATGCTCCCGGAGGCTGGCCGGCGGGCGGTCCGTTCATCGTTCGCGCGGTGCGCTGCCCTTCCGAGGACCGCCTGTATTATATGGATGCCTGGTTGTACGCTCCGGGGCGTGACAAGTACGAATACATGATCCAGCTCGAGACGATCCTGAACTCGTTCCGCTGCCGCTGATCTTCGAAAGCGACATCATCACGATCCCTCAACGGCAGGTGCCGGCCCTCCGTGTCCTTCGTACATCTCCACACGCACTCGGAGTACTCTCTCCTCGACGGCGCAAACCGCCTCACCGACCTGATCGAACGTTCCCTCCACTACGAGATGCCCGCGCTCGCGCTGACCGACCACGGGTGTCTCTTCGGCGCGTGGGAGTTCCAGAGACTGGCGAACAAGCGGGGACTCAAGCCGATCATCGGCATGGAGGCGTACGTCGCGCCGGGCGACCGCCGCGACCGGACACCGGGGCGCGGAGGAGAACGCGCCTATTACCACCTCGTCCTCCTGGCCCGTGACCGCGAGGGATACCGGAACCTCGTGAAGTTGTCCTCCCTCGCGTACACCGAGGGTTTTTATCACCGCCCCCGAGTGGATCGTGAGCTCCTCGCAAAGCATTCGGGCGGAATCGTGGTCTCGTCGGCCTGCCTCGCGGGGGAAGTCGCTCGGCGCCTTATGGAGGGCGACCGCCAGGGCGCGCGCGCCGTCGCTTCGTGGTACGCCGAACTATTCAAGGACCGGTACTACCTCGAGGTCCAGGCACACGGCTCGGACGGCCAGGCCGAACTGAACCGCGAGATCTTCGCGCTGGCCGGCGAGCTCGGGCTCCCCGTCGTCGCCACGAACGACGCGCATTTCCTCCGGCACGAAGACCACGAGGCGCACGACACCCTTCTCTGCATCGGGCTCCGGAAGGACAAGTCGGATCCGAACCGAATGCGGTACGATGACGGGCTCTACTTCAAGGGCCCTGACGAGATGCGGGCCGCCTTCCCCGAACGCCCCGAGGCGATCGAAAACACACTCCGCATCGCCGAAGAAGTGGACCTCACTTTCGAGCGGAGCTATCACGTGCCGGAGTTCCCTCTTCCAAAAGAAGTGACGTCGGAGAAGGAGTATCTGGTCCGGCTTACCGAGGAGGGAGCGCGGGCGCGGTATGGCCATCCCCTCCCCGATGAGGTCCGAGAGCGAATGGAGTTCGAGCTCGGCGTCATCCTCGAGACCGGGTACGCGGGCTATTTCCTCATCACCTGGGACTTCATCCAATGGGCGCGCGCCCAGGGAATCCCCGTCGGCCCGGGACGCGGATCCGCAGCCGGTTCGCTCGTTAGTTACGCCCTCGGTATCACGAAGCTCGAGCCTCTCGCCTTCGACCTCCTCTTCGAGCCCTTCCTGAATCCGGAGAGGGTCTCGATGCCGGACATCGACATCGACTTCTGCTTCGAGCGCCGCGAGGAGGTGATCGAATACGTCCGAACGAAGTACGGAAGGGACGCGGTCGGTCAGATCATCACGTTCGGGACCATGAAGTCGCGCGCGGTGGTGCGCGACGTGGGGCGCACGCTGGGCTTCGAGCCGTCGGAGACGGATCGGATCGCCAAGATGATCCCGAACCAGCCGGGGAAGAGCCTCACCCTCCAGGAAGCGCTCCGGAAGATCCCCGAGCTGAAGGAGCTTTACGGCCAGGACGAGCGGCACCGGAAGCTCTTCGACTATTCCATCACGCTGGAGGGACTGTCGCGCCACGCCTCGGTCCACGCCGCCGGGATCGTGATCGCTCCCGGCCCCCTCGACGAATACGTCCCGGTCTGCGTCCAGCAAACGCGTGGAAACGGGAACGGAAACGAAGAGGCGGTCGTCGTAACGCAGTACGACATGAACTGCCTGGACGACGCCGGAATGCTCAAGATAGACTTTCTCGGCCTCAAGACGCTTACGGTGCTGCAGGACGCCGTGGCGATGATTCGGGAGCGCTGGGGAGCGCTGAGCCATCCGCTCACCGAAGAGACCTATGAGAGCCTGGACGAAGTGCCGCTGGACGACCCCGACGTGTACCGGATGCTCGCGCGGGGCGGGACCTCCGGAGTCTTCCAGTTCGAGTCCAATCTGGCCGCCGAGAAGTTGCGCTCGATGCGCTGTAACCAGTTCGAGGATCTCGTCGCCACGAATGCACTGATCCGTCCGGGCCCCCTCGACTCGGGGATGACGGACGTCTTCATCCGCCGAAAGCTAGGGCTCGACCCGGTTCGTTATCCCCACCCCGACCTCGAAAAGACGCTTGCGCCAACGTACGGGGTCATCGTCTACCGCGAGCAGGTGATGCGGATCGCAAACGTTCTCGCCGGCTTCTCCCTCGCGGAGGCCGACATGCTCCGCAAGGCGGTCGGAAAAAAGGACGCGGAGCTCATTCGGAAAGAGCTCGGAGCTTTCGTCGATCGGGCGATCGGCCGGGGGGTGGACCGGCGCATCGCGGAAGATCTCGCGACCCAGATCGAAACCTTCGGGCGTTACGGCTTCAATCGGAGCCACAGCGTCGCATATTCCCTCCTCTCCTACCACACGGCCTGGCTCAAGGCGCATTACCCGGCCGAGTTCATGGCCGCCCTCCTCTCGTCGGCGCTCTCGAGCACGGACGACGTAGTGAAGTACATCGGCGAGTGCCGTGAGATCGCGCGCGCGCTCCCGGGACTCGAGGAGGGGCTCTCGGTCCTTCCTCCCGACGTGAATGAGTCTCGGTGGAAGTTCACTGTGAGCGGGGATCTCCAGATCCGCTTCGGACTCGGCGCGGTGCGGGGGGTCGGCGCGGGCGCGGTGAACTCGATCCTCTCAGCGCGCGAGGAGGGTGGACCCTTCACGAGCCTCTTCGACTTCCTCACTCGAGTGGACCTGCGCTCTCTGAACAAGCGCGCGAGCGAGGCGCTCATCTGCGCGGGGGCGCTCGACGCCTTCGGGCACCGGGCGCGGCTCCTCGCCGGGCTCGACTCGGCGTACGCCGAGGTCCAGGCGCGGGAGTCGGAGGCCACGTCCGGCCAGGCCTCGCTCTTCGACACCGGAGATCCGGAGGTGGAGCGGCCGGCTCCGATACTCACCGATGTCTCGGAGTGGGAGGAGCAGGTCCGGCTCGCGCGAGAGAAGGAGGCGCTCGGATTTTTCATCTCGGGGCACCCCCTCGACCGATTCCGGGACCTGGCCCGGGCGTTCGGTCCCGCCAATACGGCAAACCTCTCCGAGATGGCCGGTCAGGATGTCGAGTTCGCTTGCGTGGTGACGAAGGTGGCGCGGCAGATCCTCCGCAGGGACAGCTCCGAGTGGGGGCGCCTCACCGTCGAGGATTTCCACGGGACGGCCTCCGTCCTCGCTTTCGGCGAGGCATGGCAAAGGGCCCGCGACCTGCTCGTCCAGGACGCGGTGGTCCTCCTTCGCGGCACCGTTTCGAACCGGGAGCGCGACGAGGAGGCCCCCCCGATCTTCCTCGATCAGGCCGAGGCGCTGGAGGAGGTCGGACGGAGCGGCCGGATCGCCGTGGCGATCGATCTATCTCCGGGCGCCACCGTCGCCGACGAGCTTCTGGCGCGGGCCCGCGAGATCGTGGCCACGCATCCGGGAATGGCGCCCCTCGAGATTCACATCCGGAACGGGGGACACGAGGAGCACCGCCTCCGGTCTCGTTCGCTCCAGCTCGCTCCCGAACGGGAGCCCCTTTCCGCGCTCCGTGAGCTCTTCGGAACGGGCCGGATTCGCCTGGTGCGGGCCGGCGGATGAGCCCCGTCGGAGTGGCGGAACCACTCGCCCAAGTCGCGCCGAAGCCGGTCATGGCGACCGGCGAGGCCACCGAGTCCGCCGTACTGGGCGGTGGCTGCTTCTGGTGTCTGGAAGCGGTTTTTCAGAGGATTCGCGGCGTGGAAGGGGTGACCTCCGGATACGCGGGAGGCGATCACCCGGCACCCACCTATCAGGCCGTCTGCGCGGGCAACACGGGGCACGCGGAGGTCGTGCGGATCACCTTCCGCCCCGGTGAGGTCTCGTACAGAACGCTCCTCGACATTTTTTTCACGATCCACGACCCCACGACTCCGAACCGCCAGGGCGCCGACCAGGGACCCCAATACCGCTCGATCATCCTATACGACGGGCCCGAGCAGGAGCGCGAGGCGCGGGAGACGATCGCGACGGTCGGAGTCGAGGGGAGGTGGCCCGGGAAAATCGTGACGGAGGTCGCTCCCCTGAAGGCCTTCTTCCCGGCGGAAGAGGAGCATTGGGACTATTATCGCAGGAATCCCGAGCAAGGCTATTGCAACGTCGTGATTTCTCCCAAGCTAGCCAAGGCGCGCCAAGTGTTCCGGGACATCTTTCTCGATTGAGCCCCGGCTCGATCCACGCCCCGAACGACCCGAGTCCACCATTGCCCCAAGAGCCGAACCCGATTCTCGACCCGTACTTTCGCATCCCCTTCGACCGGATCCATGCGAGCCACGTAGCGCCGGGAGTCCGAGAGCTCCTCGCCGAGGCCCGCGACGAGGTCGAACGTCTCGCGGCGGACCCTTCCCCACCGAGCTGGCAATCCGTCGTCGCTCCCCTCGACCGGATCATGGACCGGGTCGAGCGCGGGACGGTACCGGTCCGCCATCTGCTGGCAGTCGCCGAGAGCCCCGAGCTCCGAGAGGCTTGGGGGGAGGTACTTCCGGAGGTGACCCGATTCTGGTCTTCCCTCCACCTCCATGAGGGGCTCTGGTCACGCGTGAAGGCATTCGCCGCCACCGAGGAGGCGCGGACGCTCCGAGGGCTCACGGCACGGCACCTGCAGAAGACGCTTCGAGACTTCCAGCGCTCGGGGGCGGATCTCGGCCCGGGCGAGAGGGAGCGCCTGGAGGAGCTGGACGTCGAGCTGGCACGCCTTGAGCAATCCTTTTCAGAGAACGTCTTGGACGCCACCGCCGCATATTCTCTGCTTGTTACCGACGAGGAAAAACTTGCCGGTATTCCGGCCGACGCACGGGAGAGGTTTCGGAAGCGGGCTACGAATATGGAGCAGGATGGATGGCAGATCACGCTCGACCAGCCCGCCTTTGAAGCCGTCGTGACCTACGCCGAGGACCGCGGGCTCCGGGAGGAGCTCCACGGTGCCTATTATTCCCGCTGTGCCGGGGATTCATGGGACAACCGGCCGCTCATCCCTCGAATCCTCCGCCTTCGCCGGGAGCGCGCGCTCCTCCTCGGATACGCAGACTTCCCCGACTTCCGATTGGAGGAGCATATGGTCGGAACGGGCGCCCGGGCCAGAGACTTCATCGCGGAGGTCGCGAATCGGACGCGCCCGTACTGGCGGCGTGATCTGAAGGAGCTGGAAGCGTATGCCGAGCAGACCGGGATCCGGCCCATGGAACCGTGGGACGTCGCCTTTCTCGTCGAGCGGCTCCGACAAGAGCGCTACGACCTGAACGAGGAGGAGCTCCGCCCCTATTTCCCCCTCGACCAGGCGCTCTCCGGACTCTTCGAGATCACCCGGCGCCTCTTCGGCCTCAAGGTGGCCGAGCTCGCCATCGAGGAAGTGTGGCACCCAGATGTCCGGTATTACGAGCTTCGCGATGCGCGGGGGGAGCTCCTCGGGGGCTTTTATACCGATTTTTTTCCGCGCCCGGAAAAACGCCAGGGTGCGTGGATGCACGATTTTATTCATGGAGAACCGCTGGAGGGCGGGGGGTGCTCCCCGCATCTCGGAGTGATCTGTGCGAACTTTCCGCCACCGACGGAGGAGCGCCCGGCCCTTCTCACGCACCGGGACGTGCAGACGCTCTTCCATGAATTCGGCCATCTCCTGCACCACCTGACTTCGCGAGTGCCGATCTCGCGGCGGGGAGGAATCCACGTAGCGTGGGACTTCGTCGAGCTTCCGTCGCAGCTCCTCGAAAACTGGACGTGGGAGCGTGAGCCGCTCGACCTCTTCGCCCGCCACTGGGAAACGGGAGAATCTCTTCCCGAAGCGCTTTTCCAGAGGATGCACCGCGCGCGCCGGTTCATGGGGGGATGGCGCCAGATGCGCCAGCTCGGCTTCGGAGCCTTCGATCTCGCGCTCCACACGGGTTACGACGAGGCCCGCGACGGGGACCCGGTCGAGTGGGTCGCCAGGGTGCTCGAGCCCTATTCGCCGAACGCCGGCTTTGCGCGCAGGAATCCCCTCACCTTCTTTGCGCACATCTTTTCGGGTGGTTACGCCGCCGCGTATTATTCGTATCTCTGGTCCGAAACGCTCGAGGCCGATCTCTTCACCCGATTCCTGGAGCGGGGAGTCTTCGATGCCCCCACCGGGACGGCCTACCTCGACACGATCCTGTCCGCGGGAGACAGCGAAGAGCCCGACGTTCTCTTCCGGAGCTTCATGGGGCGGGATCCGAACCCCGAGGCGCTGATCGAGCGCAACTTGGGGGACGCGGCGTGACACCGCCGCCCTCCGCCACATCGCGCCCTCCCGTGGTGAGCCCACCGGCCCGCCGCCCGGTGAACGAGGCGCCTCGCCATCCTTCCCGTGAGCCCCGCCCCGGCCGTTTGCTCGCGTGGGTGAACGAGATCCTTTCCGGAGTTGCCCCCACCTCGATCGAGCGGGGAAGCGTGGCGGCAGTGCTCGCGCTCGGGATTCTCGATTTCTCGGTGGGACCCCAGCTCTCATTCGCCGTCTTTTATCTCCTGCCGATCGCGGCGACCTCCTGGTACGAAGTGGAGAGGTCCGGAGCCTTCATGTGCGCGCTGGCCGCAGCGGTCGCGGGAGGTGCGGATCTCCTGACCCGCCTCGAGCCCCTGCCGATGTGGATCTCGGCGTGGAACTATGGCGTCCTCTTCACCCTCTTCCTCGTGGTGGCCGTGCTCGTGAGTTGGCTGAGAGACGCAAAGGAGGTCCAGCGCGCGGTCGCCCTCTCCGACCCCCTCACGGGGCTGGCGAACACCCGGGCTTTTCTCGACCGACTCCGCGAGGAGATCGAGCGGGCCCTCCGGTACGGGAGGGTTCTTACCCTCGTCTACCTCGACCTGGACCGCTTCAAAGAGGTGAACGACACCCTCGGCCACGCGGAGGGTGACCGGGTCCTCATGCGGATCGCCTCGATCATGGAGGAGACGCTGCGGACATCGGACCTCCTGGCGCGGCTGGGAGGCGACGAATTCGGGATCATCCTCCCGGAGACCCCTTACGCCCAGGCGGAAGGGGCGCTCGCCAAGCTGCGCGCCGAGGTCCTCGAGGCGATGAACGAGGAGGGGTGGCCGGTTACCCTCTCCATGGGCGCCGTGACCTTCGAGTCGTCGGTGGAAACCGCCGACGACGCGGTGCGGATTGCGGACGGGCTCATGTACGCCGCGAAGGCCGCGGGAGGCGACGGAATCCAGCACCTCCTCTGGACCGGCGAGTAGCACCCGCGTACGGCGGCGAGGGCGCACCGGTGCGCCGGCCGCGCCGGCCCTCAGGGAATCAGCTCCGTCGGCAGCGCCGTCGGCCTCATGAGCTTGAAGATCGGAAGGATCGGGGCTTCGCCACGGCCTTCCCGGAAGGCCTGGATCTCCGCTTTGGGAATCCAGGCGTCCATCCGGTTCCAATACACGACTCCGTCCCTCGTTTCCGCCTCGAGAAGGTGGGCGGCGACTCGCCCCTGCACCTGACCGGTGCGCACGACGTAGCTCCCGGGCGGAAGCGTGGTGGTGAGGGTGACCGTCTCCTCCACGTCGAGCTTCAGGGCGGCCTGGTGATTGTACGCGGACTCGTAGCTAAAATCCCCGATCGTGTAAGCGGAGACCGTCACCTCGGTCGCCGCACGGAGCCGCTCGACCTGGATGTCGTGCCGGAGAAGGAGCTCCACCGCGTTTTCGGCGTCCCGGGGTAGGATGTAGGCCCAGGGGCGAGGACGGGAGAGGGTCACGACCGGCCGCTTCATCAGGGAGTCGCTCTGGACGGCGACGATCTCGCGATCCTGGCCGCTTCCCACCCCGATCAGGTACTCCACGCGCCGGTCCTCCGGCGCGTATTCGACTTCGATCGGCACTTCCCCCGAGGGCGCGCTCCCGAGGGCGACCGTCTCGCGGCGAGCGTCGTTCACTGTCCGCATGAGGAGCTCGGGGTTGTCCCGCGCCCAAGCGATCACGGTCTGGTACGCGAGGAGGCCGCTTCGAGCCCCGACCTCCATCACCTGGCTCCCGGGAGACTCGAAGAGGATCGCGACCGTGTTCGCGAGGCCGCCGTAGTTGCGGCCGATTCTGGGGTCGTGTCCCCCGACCTCCCACCGGGTTTCGTTGCCGCCCGTGTAATACCAGGAGCGGTACCCATCCGCCTCGAGGGCGCCGTCAATGGCCGGGAAGATCAGATCGTCGCAGAGCGCCGTGATCCGCGGATCGGCGGCGGGATGCGAGGGGCACTGGTAGTTGATGTTGTAGGGAAAGGATCCCCCGTTGTGGCCATCTATGAAGAGGTGCGGGGACCAGCGGAGGATCACGTTTTCCACGTAGCCCTGGATCTCGGGCTGCTCGAGCTTCATGAAGTCCCGGTTCAGGTCTATGCCCCAGAGATTGCCGCGCTGGGGCGTCTGCGCGGAGGAGCCGTCGGGATTGATCTGCGGCACGACGAGGATCGTGAGCTCGTCGAGCGTCGCGTTCATCGGTGTGCCCGGCGTCGCCAACTCGCGCACGAGGATCAGGACGGACTCTCGAAGCGTGCGCTCGCCTCCGTGGATTCCGGCGGCGAGCACGAGGATGGGGCGGCCCAGCCTCCACGCGTCTTCGGGGTCGGTGACCGCGGCGCGCGAAAAGACCGCGTAGGGAAGGGCCCGTCCCTGATGGGTCTCTCCGTAGATCCCGAGCCGCATATCCGGGCTCCCCGCCTGCACGCGTCCCAGGTAGACCATCATGCTGTCGTAAGCCGTGTATACGGTGAAGCCCGAGCTTTCGGCCTGGGTGCGGATCTCCTGGAGCGAAGCCGCCCCCGCAGGGGCGAGGAGGAGGGCCGCAAGACAGAAGAAAGCGAGTACAATGTCTCGCGGCGAACGAGGTCTCGTGGAATTCGCCATGGGCACGGTGCGCCGCGTCTGAAGGGGGAGGAAAGGATCCTCTGTCTCGTACGGGTTATAACCAATATTCTGTGGCGTCGCCGATCGCGGGTCCACCCCCACCGACTTCGAGAGACGATGTTCGCACGCCTGACCCTCGGGGCCTCGGCCCTCGTGATCACCCTCGCGGGAGGGGCGATGCTCCCTCCGGCGCTCGGCGCCCAGATGAGGGCCGCGTACCACGCGCACCTCTCGCTCGTCCCCGTGGATGCGGGGGGGGCACGCCGCACGCGTGGGGTGGGAGAGGCGACCGCGACGCTCGAGGGAGGCATCCTCCAGATTGCGGGTACCTTCGAAGGCCTCGCGTCTTCCGTGTCGCGAGCCGACCTCCACCAGGGTGGCCCTGGATTCCGGGGCCCGGCCTTTCACACGCTCGTCGTCTCGGGCTCCACAGAGGGGCGGATCGAGGGGCGCGTCCAACTCACCGAAGAGCAGGTCCAGGCTCTCGCGCTGGGGCATCTCTATCTCCAGGTCTACACGGAAACGAACCCGGATGGGGCGATCCGGGGATGGTTTTTTTCACGGGGGGAGGAGAATTGACACTGACACGATTGGTCACCGTTCTGGGCGTCCTCGTCGCGACGATCCCCACCGAAGCGCGGGCCCAGCAGCCCGTGAGCGGAGCCCTCGCCATGCAGGTGGGCCGCGGCGCGCAGTCGTATGCGCAGGCGTGCGCCGCCTGTCACCAGCCCAATCTCCAGGGCATCGGTGAGGCGGTTGCCCTCGCGGGTCCCGACTTTCGGTCCAACTGGGCGAGCCGGAGCGCCGCGGAGCTTTACGACCGCATCCGGCTCACGATGCCCCCGGGGAACCCGAACGGCATCTCCCCCGAGGCGAAGACCGACATCGTGGCCCACATCCTGAACGTGAACGGGCTCCTCTCCGGGAATACGGCCCTTACGCCGGGGGCCCCGCTCGCGGGGATCTCCCTCGCGCCGAGGGCCGCTCCTCCCGCGGCCCAGCCGCCGGCCGCGGCTCCGCCCGTCGCGGCGACGCAGCCGGCCGCTCCTCCCCAGGGCGCCCCCCAAGCTGGAGGCCCCCCTGCACCGGCGGGGGGTGGGCGGGGAGGCGGGGGGGGTGGGGCCGCAGGGGACGGCTTCGGCGCGGCCCCCCCGGCCACCGTCACCGCCACTTACACGCGCGCCGCGATGGCGCCGGCGACGGAAGCCGCACTCCTCAATCCCGACCCGGCCGACTGGCCGATGTACCGACGCACTTACGACAACTGGGGATTTTCGCCCCTCGACCAGATCACCCGCGAGAACGTCGGCGGCCTCCAGCTCGCTTGGTCCTGGGCCATGGAGGAGGGAAGCAACCAGGGGGCACCGCTCGTCTTCGACGGGATCATGTTCCTTCCGAACCCGCGTGACATCGTCCAGGCTCTCGACGCCGCGACCGGCGAGATCCTCTGGGAGTACCGGCGCGCCTACGCGGAGGACTCACCCGGGGGCGCGAGCCACATCCGCAACATCGCGTTGTATGGCGAGCGGATTTATCTGGCAACGGGGGACGCGAACATCGTGGCGCTGGACGCCCACACCGGTGAGGTCGCCTGGGACACGGATGTCGCGGACTCGCGCCTCGGTTTCACGAATGCGGCCGGACCGCTCGTGATCGAAGGACTGGTCGTGGACGGGATCAACGGCTGCACACGCTTCACCGCCGAGAGCTGCTTCGTCACCGCGCACGACGCGGAGACGGGGGAAGAAGTATGGCGGACTTACACCATCGCTCGCCCAGGCGAGCCCGGGGGGGACAGCTGGGGCAACCTCCCGCTCGAGTTGCGCGGAGGAGGAGATTCCTGGATCGCCGGCGGCTACGACCCGGAGCTCGGGCTGATTTACTGGCCGGTTTCGAACGCGAAACCCTGGGTGCCGGCGAGCCGCGGCCTCACGGTGGACCACAACGTCCTCTACACGAACTCCCACCTGGCCCTCGACCCGGGCACCGGTGAGCTCCAATGGTACCGGCAATACGTGCCCGGCGAGGCGCTCGATCTCGACGAGGCCTTCGAGCCGGTGCTCGTGGACGTGGGCGGCCGCCGGACCATGCTCGCGATGGGAAAACATGGGATCCTCTGGAAGACCGACCGCGAAACCGGCGCCCACATCGATCTCATGGAAGCGCTCCCGCAGAACGCCTTCGAGCATCTCGACCGTGCCACCGGTGAGGTGAGATACCGCGAGGACATCGTGAACGCGCGAGTCGGCGACTGGATCTCCGTTTGCCCGGGGACCGCGGGCGGGAAGAACTGGCATCCGATGTCCTATACTCCCGAGTCCGGCCTCATCGTCGTCCCCATGAGCCAGACCTGCATGGAGATCCGCGGACAGGCGGTGAACCTCGCGGAAGGAGGTGGCTCGGTCGGGGCCGCCCGGCAGTGGTTCGAAATGCCCTGGGTGGGTGGGAAGATCGGGCGCCTGGCCGCCTTCGACGTCGAAACGATGGAAGAGGCCTGGGCGATCGAACAGCGGGCGTCCTTCATCACCGGAGTCCTCACGACGGCCGGCGGAACCGCCTTCGCGGGGGATCTGGACCGCGGCTTTCACGCCTACGATGTCGAGACCGGCGAGACGCTCTGGGAGACCCGGCTCCCCACCTCCGCCCAGGGATCGGTGATCTCGTATTCCGCGGACGGCCGCCAGTACATCGCGGTCACGGCCGGGGTCGGCGGAACGAGTCCGCGCCAGGTCCCGAGTTACGTGAGCCAGGACGTGCGGCACCCCTCGGGAGGGAACACCCTTCTCGTGTTCGCTCTTCCGGAGAGGTGACCCGAACCATCACCCCATCCGAGCGGCACCCCAGTCCCTCCCTCGTCGTATTCGCGCTCTGGCTCCTCGTTTTTTCGGCCAGCAGCCAGACGATGATCGTCGCCCCCATCCTCCCCCTCGTCGGGACGGCTCTGGGGATCCGCGAGACGCTCCTCGGAACGCTCGTCGCCGCGTATTCCCTGATGGTGGGGGTCTTCGCGGTGATCGCCGGACCATTCTCGGACCGGATCGGGAGGAGGAGGATTCTCCTTCTCGGCACGGGAACGATGACGGTGGCTCTCGCCCTCCACGTCTTCGTCACCGGATACGCCAGCTTTATCGGGGTGCGCCTCCTCGCGGGGATGGCGGGAGGGGTCCTGAGCGGGGCGGCCGTCTCGTACGTCGGGGACTACTTCCCTTACGAGAGGCGGGGGTGGGCCACCGGGTGGATCATGAGTGGGTGGGGAGTGGGGCAGATTCTCGGAATCCCGCTCGGCGTGGTTCTGGCGGGAGCATTCGGCTTCCGGGCTCCCTTTTACCTGTTCGCCCTGGCAACCGGCCTCACCTTCCTCCTCGTTTTTTTCCGCCTCCCCCAACCGGACGTCGCGCGGAGCCCCGATCCCGTGACTCCGGCCGGAACCGTCCGGGCCTACGCCGCGCTGGTGCGGCGCCCGGGAGTCCTCGGAGCGGTCGGCGCCTTTTTTCTCACCTTTCTCGGAATCTCGCTCTACGTCGTGTATCTCCCGATCTGGCTCGAGACCGACCTCGGCGCCACGCCCAACCAGATCGCGACGCTTTTTCTCATCGGCGGAGTCGCGAACGTCCTCGTCGGACCGCAGGCCGGGCGAATCTCGGACCGGGCGGGTCGGAAGCAGATCATCCTCGTCTCCTGCGCCGGCTTATCCGTCGCGATGGCGCTGACGACCTTCGTGGTGGGGAGCCCGTTGGCGGCTATGATTTACTTCTTCTTCGTCATGGGGCTCGTCGCGATGCGGGTCAGCCCCTTTTCCGCCCTCCTGACCGGACTCGTGGAGGACGACCGGCGCGGAACGCTACTGTCGCTGAACGTGGCCCTCGGACAGATCGGCTTCGCTGTGGGAGGAACCCTCGCGGGCCCCCTCTTCGCGCGGGCCGGGTACGGGGCCAACACGGTCCTCGCCGCCATTTCCGTCGTGGGAATGGGGCTCATGGTTTGGCTTCTCGTCCCGGAACCCGATCCGGAGGCACGCGGGCGACCGGAGGACCTTCGCCCCGAAGGTGGGATCGCGGTCGGAGGAAGAGGGACGCCGAAGTTGCCCTAGGGACGCGCACCCACGGGAGGGAGCCCCTTGCACCCGCCGACCAAGGGGGCCACTAATCGGGTCATGGTGCAAGACTCCGCCGAACGGCCGCTCCGTCGCGTCCTTCTCGTCGAGGACGACCTCGATCAGGCCCATCTCGTCAAGTTCCTCCTCGAAGCGGAGGGGTGTTACGTCGTCACCCTCGTGCAGGACGGCGTGCGCGGGACCTCACTCGTCCAGAGCGAAGTGTGGGATCTGGTCATCACCGACCTGAATCTCCCGGGGCAAAACGGGGTCGCCGTCGCCGTGGCGAGCCGCCGCCACCAGCCGGGGACTCCCATCCTCGCGGCGACATCGCAGGCCCGCGCCGATCCGCACTGGAAGGCCTTCGAGGGGAGCGCCGACGACCTCATCGTGAAGCCCTTCTCGAAGGACGAGCTCCTGAGCAAGGTGGCGGGACTCGTCGCGCGCGGCCCGAGGCCGCGGGTGACGCTGGACGAGAGCGACGCGGATCCGACTCCGGTGGGAGGGCGCTTACGGCTTCGGGTTCTCGCCGTAAGCGTTCGGCCCGGCGATGCGGAGGCCGGCTGTGGGGCGACCCTCCTCCTTCACCGAGAGCGAGGCGACCGCGTCACGCTCCTCACCCTGACCCGCGGAGTCGAAGCGACGGAAGGGAGGCGGCTGGCGGAGAGCGCGAAGGCGGCCGGGCGCGCGATGGACGTGCGTTATTTCGTGGGGAATGCCGGGTCCGCGGAAATCCCGCTGGAGGAAGATCTGCGCCGGATCTGTCGTGACGCGCTCCGCGAGATGAGGCCGGAGCTCCTCTATCTTCCCACCAAGAACCACGCATTCTCCCCGATCCGGATCGTGCATGAGACGATCGCCGGCGAGGCGGTAGGCGCGCACTCGATTCTCGCCTACAACCCGGGAGACGCGACCGCGAGCTTTCGTCCTACCTTCTTCGTCCCGGTGGGGAGTAGGATCGCGCGCAAAGGTGAGGCCCTCGCTCAGTTCGAGGCCACCCACGGCGAACATCTCAACCCGGACTTTTCCTCGGTCAGCGCGAGGTTCTGGGCAGCGCGCACGGGCGGCGAGCCGGCCGAGCCCTTCGAGGTCGTACGGGGCGATCCCCCCGCTGGACTCGGTTAGGGGCCCACCGGGCCAGATCCCCTCAGGACCCGGACGCCCGCGCGTCGGAACCCCCGAAGCAGTCCGGCCCGCCACCCTTCTCCGGCGCCGGGAAGCCCCGTTAGAATAGCGCTACCGGGAGGACCCACGCCCTCACGAAGGCGCCGGGAGCGGGACCTCACGCACCTGGAGGACGCTTTGGCGAACACGCCCCATCTCGATTTCGAGAAGGATATGGTCGAGTTGGAGGAGCAGATCGAAAACCTCCTCGAGCTCGCCGAGAAAAAAGGGATGGATGTCGCCGAGGAGCTGGGTGAGCTCCGCGCCAAGCTCTCCGTCCTGCGGGACGAGACCTACCGAAACCTCACCCCGCTCGAGCAGGTCCTAGTTGCCCGGCATCCTCGCCGGCCGTTCACCCTCGACTACATCGCGCGGGCCTTCACGGACTGGATCGAGCTCCACGGCGACCGCTCCTTCCGGGACGACGCAGCGATCGTCGGGGGGTGGGCTCGCCTGGGTGGGAACCCGGTCATGGTGATCGGGCACCAGAAGGGACGGGACATGAAGGAGAACCTCCATCGCAACTTCGGGATGCCTCACCCGGAAGGGTACCGGAAGGCGCTCCGGCTCATGCGCATGGCGGAGAAGTTCGGACGCCCCGTCGTCACCCTGATCGACACGCCGGGGGCCTACCCCGGGATCGGGGCTGAAAAGCGGGGACAGGCCGAGGCGATCGCGATGAATCTCCGCGAGATGGCTCGGCTCCGGGTTCCCCTCGTCTCGGTCGTGATCGGCGAGGGCGGCTCGGGCGGCGCGCTCGCGCTGGGAGTGACGGATCGGATCCTCATGCTCGAGCACGCCGTGTATTCGGTGATCTCGCCCGAGGGGTGCGCCGCGATCCTCTGGCGATCTGCGGAGCACCGGGGGCGGGCGGCCGAAGCCCTTCGTCTCACATCGCGCGACCTCGTCGAGCTCGGGGTCGCGGACGAGGTGATTTCGGAGCCACCGGGGGGCGCCCACGCGGACTGGGACCGCACGGCCGAGGCCGTGAAGGAAGCGCTCGTCCGGCATCTCGATGAGCTCCGCCGGATGGACGTACACGAGCGCCGCGCGCTGCGGTGGCGGAAGTTCGAGACGATCGGGGCCTGGCGAGAGCCCCGAGAAAGCTGACGGACGGGGGGAACGCTTGGGAATCTTCGCAGAAATCGGCTTCAAGGGAAATCGGAAGGGTTATTACACTTCCGCGATGAGCCTCGCCGTGGGACACCACGTCATCGTCGAGGCGGACCGCGGGGAGGATCTGGGGGAGGTGCTCGCACTCGGTCAGGTCGCCGAGAGGAAGTGCTCGTCCTCCAGTGGATGCTCCACCCCCACCCCCGAACGTAAGGTCTTGCGGGTCGCGCGCGACCAGGAGGTCCGTGCCGCGGACACCCTGCGCCAGGACGAACACCGCGTCCGGCGAGAGACCCGCCGGCAGGTCGAGCGCTTCGGGCTCAAGATGAAGGTCACCGAGGCCGAGTGGCAGTTCGATCGCAAGAAGCTGACGATCTATTTCACGGCCGAGCGTCGCGTGGACTTCCGGGAGCTCGTGCGCGAGCTCGCCCGCACCTTCCGCACCCGGATCGAGCTGAGGCAGATCGGGGTGCGGGATGAATCGGCACTCCTGGGGGGCGTGGGACGGTGCGGGCGGGAGCTCTGTTGCTCCACCTGGCTTCCCGAGCTGAAGCCGGTCTCGCTCCAGCTCGCGAAGGACCAGAGTCTTTCCCTCAATCCGGCCCAGATCTCCGGTTGTTGCGGCCGGCTCATGTGTTGCCTGATGTACGAGCACGAGACGTACGTCCAGGCCAGGCGTCGATTCCCCCGGGAAGGGCGTGTGCTCCGCACCACCCGAGGCGAAGAAAAGGTCCTCTCCGTGGACATTTGGGGCGAGCAGGTCACGCTGCGAACCGAGGACGGAGATCGCCGAACCCTAGGACTCGAGGCGCTCAAAGTCGAAGTCCAGGGAGCCTCGGGAGGGGGGCGTTGACCGAAGCCTCCCGCAGGTATCTCACGACACCGATCTATTACGCGACCGGCGCTCCTCACATCGGTCACGCCTACACGACTTTCCTGGCAGACACCCTCGCGCGGTATTACCGGCAAGCGGGTGCCCGCGTCCTCTTCCTGACCGGGACCGACGAGCACGGTCAAAAGATCCAAGAAGAAGCCGCCCGGAGGGGAGTGGAGCCGCAGCAGCTCTGCGACGAGATGGCGGCGCGATTCGTCGGAGCCTGGTCGGAGCTCGACATCGAATACGACCGCTTCATCCGGACGACCGAGGCCGAACACCGCGCCGTCGTGCTGGCCTTTCTCGTCCGACTGCACGCGCGCGGCCTCATCTATGAGGATCTCTACAAGGGGTGGTACTGCGTCCACGAGGAACGGTATTGGACGGAGAAGGACCTGACGCCCGAAGGGAACTGCCCCGACTGTGGGCGCCCCGTCCGCGAGATCGAGGAGAAGAACTATTTCTTTCGGATGAGCACCTTTCAGGAGCGGCTCGTCCAGCATATCCAGGCCCATCCGGGCTGGATCGTTCCGGAGGTGCGGCGAAACGAGGTCCTGGGCTTCCTCCAGAATCCGCTCGAAGACCTTTCGATCTCCCGGCCGCGCTCCCGCGTGAGCTGGGGGATTCCCCTCCCCTTCGACGAAGATCATGTCGCATACGTTTGGGTGGACGCGCTGATCAACTATGTCACCGCGGCCGGCGCGATCCGTCCCGACGCGCCGGAAGGCGCGCAGGGGTTCGACGACGTCTCGGAGTCCTGGTGGCCCGCCGATCTGCACATCATCGGAAAGGACATTCTCACGACCCATGCGGTGTATTGGCCCACACTCCTGATGGGAGCGGGGCTTCCCCTCCCCGAGCGGATCCTCGCCCACGGGTGGTGGGTGGCGGGGAAAGAGAAGATGTCGAAGTCGCTCGGAAACGTCGTGGACCCCCTGAGCCTCCGCGAGGAGTTCGGAACCGACGCGGTTCGCTGGTACCTCCTCCGCGAGATGCCGACCGGCTCCGACGCCTCGTACACCCCCGAGCGCTTCCTCGCCCGCTTCGACGAGCTCGCGAACATCCTCGGAAATCTGGCGAGCCGCGCGACTTCGATGATCGTCCGTTTTCGCGACGGAATCGTCCCCGACGCGGCTCCCGATGCGTTGGCCGACGCCATCCGGTCCACCCTCGAAGGATACCACGGGGCGATGGAGGAGCTTCGGGTGCACGACGCCCTCGGGTGCGCGATGGAGCTTGCGCGAAGCGCGAACGGGTTCATCGAAACGAGTGAACCCTGGGCGCTCGCCCGCGATTCGGCGAAGGCGGCCGAGCTGGACCGGGTTTTCGCGACCCTCGTCCGGACCCTCATCGTTCTCGCGGCACTCTTTTTTCCCGTGACCCCCCGGAAGATGAAGGAGCTCGCGAGCTCCCTCGGGCTCGAGGGTGTTCCCTCGCTCGACGAGGCGGTCCGGCTCTCCCCCGCCGGCCTCCGGGTCGGGAAGGGCCCGCCCCTTTTTCCCAAGCCGGAACGCTGAATGGGAAACATACGGCGGGATTCCGCCATCGGGAGCGCTGGTTGACACTCCGTTGGGGGCACCCCTAGCTTCCGAAGTTTTCGTGCCTCCGCGCGGGTGCGGAGGGGACCGGCTGTACCGGGAAGAGCGCGGGTGGGATGGGGGGGGACGGGACTCGGCACTTTTTGCCTGAGCGAGAGTCATGCGTCGTGGGAAATGGACCCTTCTCCTCATCTCCGAGCTCGGAGATGAGTTTCGCCAGCTGACATTTCGGAGCCGTACCCTCCGACTCGCCCTCGGTGGGGCGGGTTTCTGTTGCCTTTCCGTCTTCGCCGTCCTGGGCCTCGTCGGCCTGCGTGGAGGCCAGGCGCTTCACACGACCCAGATCGAACGCGAACGTGAGATCCTGGTCGGCGAGCTCGAGCAGATCCGGAGCCGGGTGACCGAACTCGAAGGCGAGCTCGATTTCCTCGCCCAACGGGACGCCGAGATTCGGGTCATGGCGGGGCTGGACCCGATCGACCCCGAGGTCCTCCAGGTGGGAGTCGGGGGTCCCGGAGCTCCGACTCTCGAATCGCACCCCCTCTTCGAGCTGAACGAAGACGCGGGGGAGCAGGCCTTCGCGGCGACCTATGATCTGAACGCCCTGGAGCGCCGCTCCCGGCTTCTCCAGGAGAGCCTCATCGAGGCGTCGGACTCGCTGGCCGCCCATCGGGACCTTCTCGATTCGACCCCTTCCATCCTGCCGACGGCGGGAAGGCTCAGCTCGGGCTTCACCAGTGCCCGGATGCACCCGATCCACAACCAGGTCCTCCCTCACGAGGGAGTGGACATCTCCGCCCCTCGCGGAACGCCGATCATGGCGGCGGCGAAGGGGCGCGTCGTCTTCGCCGGGCAGCGGAGCGGCTACGGAATGGTGGTGGAGCTCGACCATGGGTTCGGGTATTCGACCGTGTACGGGCATGCCTCGAAGCTTCTGGTGACACGGGGTCAGCAGGTGCGGCGGGGCGAGGTCATCGCCCAGGTGGGAAGCAGCGGATTGGCAACCTCGCCGCATCTCCACTATGAGGTCCGGGTGGCGAACCGTCCCGTGAACCCGATGAATTTTGTACTTTCCGGGGTGGTCCCCTGAATCCAGCGGGGACCGGGGAGGCCCCGAGGGCGCCTCCCTTCCCCAGGGACCCATGACCCGGAGCGAGACACGGGTGGCTCACCGAAGCTCGCAGGGAAGGCTCCGCACAGGCGCTCGCGGAGCATCCGTAGGCCGATGACCGTATCCTCCACCCTGCTCCTGGGCATCGTCGCGGTATTCCAAGGGATCGGTGCGGGCCCGCCCACTCTTCTCCCCGACGAGACGCTGAGCCCTCCGGGAGGGCCCGAGGTCGCGATCTTCCGGTCTGTCCCCCCCGAAGTCGTTTCGATTCGACTCTCCGTCCCACTCGAAGAATCGCAGGATGAGGCCGGCGCCGGACAGCTCCTGCGGATCCAGGCGGAGGACCGGATGTTGTCGCTCGCCGCCCGGATCGGTGCACGCGTGGAAGTGCACCGAACGCCCCAGGCCGTCGTTTACGAGGTGTCGGGGGCCTCCGCGGATCTCGACTTTCTGGCGTGGATTCTCCGGGAGGGGGTAGCCGCGCCCTCCCCCCTCACCTTCGAGGGCGCGCGGCGCCGGCTCAGAGTGGAGCAGGACCGCCAGCTCGAGACCCCCCAGGGCGTCCTCTTCCAGAGGATTCGGGAGGCGCTCGTTCCCGCGAACGCTCCCCTTCCCGGCTCGCAGGGTTCGCTCGACCGGATGGATCAACAGAGGCTCGAGGCGGTCTGGGCGAGGAGCCACCGTCGTGAGGCGATGCGAGTGGTCGTCGCCGCGCGCCTCCCCGCCGCGCTCGTGCTCACGGCGCTCACGGCCGTCGGGCTTCCGCAGGACGCCCCAATTCCGGCCACCTTTCCCGGTCCGGGCACGGGGGCTTCCCGCCCCAACGCCCAGGTCATCCGGAACTGGACCGTGGACGCGTATCGGCTCGACCCCGGCACCGAAGCCGTGGCTCTCGTCGCGGCGCGGTGGATGGGAGAGCTGCTCGCGTCCGAGGCGGGCGACTTCGAGTCCGGGGTCGAGATCTGGGACCTGGGAGGCGTCCGGGCCCTCGTCCTGGCCGGGGCGGCCTATCCGCGCAGCCGCCAGGCGATGGAACGGCGCATCCGGGCCGTCCTCGCGGACGCGGCCGGTCAAATCACCGACGCGGACACGCGCCGCATCGCGGGCGCGCTCCGCGCCGAGATCCTCCTGGTCGGCCGGACACCCTGGGGGCTCGCGGACCTGGTCGGCCAGGCGTGGGACTCGGGACGGGGACCGGGGGGCGCTGAAGTCATGCTCGGCGAGCTCGAGGGACTTACGCACGCCCATGTCATCGCCTTCCTGCAATCGCTCGCGGCCACATCCCCCGTACGGGAGACGCTGAGCCCGTGAGAGCCGCGCTCCTCCTCGCCCTCGCCGCGCTGGCCGGCGACTCTGCCCCCGCGGCGTATCAGGCCGTCCACTTTCTCCCCGATCCCGAATCCCGGGTCGTCGCTGTAGCCCTTCGATTTCCGGCGGGCGCCGCGGAAGATCCCGTTGGCCAGGAGGGTCGGGCCCACCTCTTCGGCCGTGTCCTCCAGCGAGCCGCCACCGATCCGCTCATCGGACACGGGGCCCAGGTCCTGGTGGAGGTCGGGGCCGAGGAGACCGTGGTCGTTCTTCTCGCGGCCCCCGACAGTTGGCGCGAAGCCCTTCGGGAGCTCGAGGCGCTCCTCTACACCCGGGTGCCCACCCAGGCCGAGGTGGATGCCGCGCGCGCGGAGGCGGCTCAGGTCCTCCAGTTCGAAGAGGGTGCCCCGGTTCGCGGCTTCGAACGGGAGCGTGCGGCTCTCCTCCTCGGGCCGACGCACCCCGCCGCCCGTCCGGCGGTGGGGACGGTCGGGACGATCGTGGGACTCCAACCCTCGGATCTCGCGGCCTTCCGGACCGAACACCTCCCGCGCGGCTCGGGTGTCGCCGCCCTGACCGGTCCGGTGGATCGGGCCGAGGTCGAAGCGGCCTTCCAGTCCAGCGTATCGCTGGTGACCTTGGGCCGCGCGCCGCTCCCTCGTCCGCTTCCGGTCCCAGCGGACGCGGCCGGTGCGGCGGCCGCACCCGTCTCCGGAGCAGACGGCACCGCGACCCTTCCTCCCCCCCCGGTCCTGCGGACGCACGGAGTGGGCCTTCCGCCTCTCAGGGTGCCTGCAACGGCGACCGGAGCACCCGCCTGGAGCACTCCCGAACGTGTCGTCCTCGACCGAAGCCTCACATCCACCTGGATGGCGATCGCATTCCCCTTTCCGCCGGGGTCGCCTGGTTTCCTCCTCGACTTCCTCGCTCACCTGGTGATCGAGAACCTCATCCGCACCCCCCCGGACCCGGGTCTCTTCGAGGCCGACGTTTCGGTCGAGCGGATCCGCGATGCGCCGGTCGTGGTCATCTCCGCCAGCGTGGACCCGTTCCGGGCCGAGGAGTGGGAAGGGCGCCTACGCAGCGCCTTCGATTCGCTGGGCTCGGCGCCGCCCGAGGGTGCCTTCTTCGAGCTTACGCGGCGTAGATTCCGTTCGAGGGTTTTCCTCGACCTCGCGGCTCCGGAGAACCTCGTCCGTTGGATCGTCCGCGAGGCGTCGCTCGGGAGGGTTCCCCTCGCCGACCCCGAGGTGGAGCTGTGGCGACTCGAGCGTGAAGGAGTAGCGGAGGCCGCTCAGGCCGCGGGGCCGCCCCGATCCCTCCTCTACGGGCCCCAAGGACTCACTGGCCGCTGACCGAATCACGGCCCTCGCCGGGGCTGGACTCGGGCGGGCCCCTTCGAGCTTGATGGAATGGCGGAAACGATAGTACTTTGCGTTGACCTTTCACCCACACAATGGCGGAGTGAGCTGATGGATCGAGCGAAGCATTGGTGCGCGGGGGCGCTTTCCCTTCTGGTCCTGTCGGCGTGCGGTTCGGGCCAGGTCGCGGTGACCGCGGAGCTCGACCTCCCGGATCCCGAGACCGGGGACCGCATCGTTCGCCCTCTCACGGATCTCCGGGTACAGCTTCTTCCCTTCGACCGGGACTTGATTTTCGATTCCCTTTCGGCGGCCGCGCCGAGCCCGGAGCCCCAACTCCCGGCCGCCCTCGCGGCGAAGCGTGATTCGATCGCGGAGGCCCGGCAGACGTGGACGGAAGCCGAGGGTGCATGGCTCGCGGCACGCGACCGGCTCCAGGAGATCCAGGACGAGATCACCCAATTCAGCCGCGCCGAGGCGCAGTACCGAATTCTGGTGCAGGAGTTCGACCGGGAGGAAGCGCGGGCGAACCAGGCCGAACGCGTGAAGGACGAGGCGTTCGAAAGCTTCGACCGGATGCAACGGGAGGCCTTCGCCGAGCTCGAGCAGTTCTCGGCGTCAGTCATGGCCTGGGAGGACGAAGCATTCGCCGACTGGGAATTGGTCGTGGCCGCGCGCCTGAATGCCTCCGGCCTGGAAATCTTGACCGATACGACGGATGCGTCCGGGGCGGCGTTTTTCTCCGTGTCGCCCGGGGACTGGTGGGTGCACGCGCGCCAGCCTGAGGCGACCCATGAGCTTTATTGGAACGAATTGATGAACGTCCAGCGAGGCGATCCGGTCCAGGTCCGGTTGAGTCGCGAAAACGCCGAGGTCCGGGAGATCTACTGAGCCTCGAAGGCCGCGACGCGGTCGCGACCGCCCCGGGGGCCTTCGGGTCTCCGGGGCGGTCTTTCCTCCGGCCTAGAGTCCCGACCAGGGGGGCACCATCAAAAGCGCGGCCTCCGGTTCCCCCACCCCACTCCTTTCTGTGGACGACGAAGGACTCGCCCACGTCACCTTCGACGACCCGAATCGGTCGGCCAATATCCTCACCGAGCCGGTTATGCGGCGCCTCGGCGAGATCGTTCGCGAGCTTCGGCGCGATGCCGAGTCGGGGCGGGTTCGCGGCGTCCTCTTTTCCAGCGCGAAAACACACTCCTTCATCGTCGGAGCGGACATCGAGGCCATCGCGCAGGTGGAGAGTCCGGACGAAGGCGCCGAAGGGTCCCGGACCGGGCAGGTCGTCTACCTCGGGATCGAGCGGCTTCCCGTCCCCACCATAGCGGCGATTCATGGGACCTGCCTCGGAGGAGGGCTCGAGCTCGCCCTGGCATGCCGCATCCGCATCGCCTCCGACCACCCCGACACGAGCCTGGCCTTTCCGGAGGTTCTTCTCGGCATCCTCCCGGCGTGGGGCGGGACGTCGCGCCTTCCCCGGTTGATCGGGCTCCCGGCCGCCCTCGACCTGCTTCTCTCCGGGCGTAGCCTTAGCGCGCGGAGCGCAAAGCGCCTCGGGCTCGTGGACGAGATGCGGTCGGCCGGCGGCTTCCTCGAGTCGGCGAAGGACCTCCTCCGCGCCGTCGTCCGCGGCGCGTCCCTTCCCACGCCCTCCCCGCGCCCCTTTTCGGCAAGGCTCCTCGAAGGATCCGCGCTCGGCCGTTGGATTCTCTTCCGGGCCGCGGGGCGGCGGATCGAAAAGGAAACGGGCGGTCACTATCCAGCGCCGCGGCGCATTCTCGAGGTGGTGAAGTCGTCGCGCGGGCGGTCGCTCGAAGCGGCCCTCGACCTCGAAGCCACCGCCGCGGGGGAGCTCATCGCGTCCTCCGTCTCGACCCACCTCGTGCACGTCTTCCAGCTCCGGGAGCGCGCGCGAAGAGGGTCACACGTCCCGGGACTCGCCGAGGCGAGGGGGGTGACGGCGCTCGGAGTGGTCGGGGCGGGGGTAATGGGCGGGGGAATCGCCCAGCTCGCCGCATATCACGGGGCGCGCGTCCGACTTCGTGACGTGAGGCACGAGGCGGTGGCCCAGGCGCTCCGGTACGCGCGCTCGTTGTTCGACAAAGCCGTGAATCGAAGGAAGTTGGAAAAGCGGGAAGCGGCACAGGGAATGGAGCGGATCTCCGGCGGAGTGGACGGAGCGGGGTTCGGAGCCGCCGATCTCGTCATCGAAGCGGTGGTCGAGAAGCTCGAGGTCAAGCGCGGCGTCTTCCGCGAGCTGGAGGGGCGGGTGTCCAAGCAGTGTGTCCTCGCCACGAATACCTCGAGCCTCTCCGTGGACGCCATCGCGGCCTCGCTGAAACATCCCGAGCGACTGCTCGGGATGCACTTCTTCAATCCGGTCCACAAGATGCCCCTCGTCGAAGTCGTGCGCGGCCGCGCGACCTCGAACGAGGCGGTCGCCGTGACCTATGCCTTCGCCCTCCGCCTCGGGAAGGTGCCCATCGTCGTCCGCGACGGCCCCGGCTTTCTCGTGAATCGAATCCTCGGACCCTACCTGAACGAAGCCGGCTTCCTCCTTCAGGAAGGCGCGTCCATCGCTGCCGTAGACGGGGTCGCACGGCAGTTCGGAATGCCGATGGGCCCCCTCCGGCTGATCGACGAGATCGGCATTGACATCATGGGCCATGCGGGAGAGGCCCTTCACGTGGCGCTGGGCGACCGGATGGCGCCCTCCCCGCCCCTCGTCGCCCTCGGCGCGTCCGGGCGCCTGGGTCGGAAGGGTGGGGTCGGCGTCTATCTCTACGAGGACGACCGGGAAAAGGGAGTGGAGCCAGGTGCGTACGAAGCGATGAATCTGGGTTCCCCCTCCCAGGGGGGCGGGCCCTCGCGCGAAGAGATTCGCGACCGCCTCGTCCTCACGATGATCAACGAAGCCGCGCGCATCCTCGCCGACGAAGTCGCCACCGCCGCCGCGGACGTGGACCTCGCGATGATCATGGGAACGGGATTCCCTCCCTTCCGTGGAGGCCTCCTTCGCCTCGGCGACGAGCGGCACCCACGTTGGGTCGCGGAGCGGCTCGCGACGTTCGAGCGCGACGGGGCCTCTCGATTCGCTCCCGCGCCGCTCCTTCTCCAGCTCGCGCGAGAGGACCGGGGGTTCTACGATGCCTTCCCCGCGCGGGGCTGATCTCCCGGAAATCAGGATTCGGTACCTCCGTCCCCCCGGGCGGATCGACGTCTTCGTCCAGACGCTGGTACACGAGGACGCGGCGGTGAAGGTCACCCTCGCACGCGGACTGGAGCGGGAAGACCCACTGCGGATCGGCGGCCGGATCGCGCTGGAGGAGGGATCTGACGCCGTCTGGTTCACCTTTCCGGAAGCCTGGCACGACATCGGTCGTTTCCACCGTGCCGACGGCTCGCTCACCGGGATCTACGCCAACGTCATCTCGCCTTGCCGGTTCGGGCCGGGAGGAATCTGGGAGACGACCGATCTCTTTCTGGATCTTTGGATTCCGGCCGCGGAAGGACGCGGGGACAGCGGGCCCGCGGACGCGGCGATCCTCCTCGACGAGGAAGAGCTGGAAGAGGCCGAGCGCGAGGAATGGGTGGATCGCGCCACTGCGCGTCGCGCCCGCGCCGAAGCGGGGCGCCTCCTAGAAGCGGCCGCGGCGGGAAGCTGGCCGCCCGCGGTCGTACATGAATGGACGCGGGAGCGCGCCCTGGCCCGCCTGAGCGCCGCCTCTTCGGAGTAGCGGGGGAGTAGCGGAGGCGTAGCCGGCTACTTCTTTCGGCCGCTCGCGACCTCCGCCGCACAAAGGCGGCGAAGATCCACGTAAAGGTTCTTGAGGACGGCGGGTTCCTCCTGGAGAAGATCGATCAGGCGGTCATACCGGTCGAGCGCCTCCGTCGGTACCGCGATCTCCATCTCCCGGTACGTCCCCTCGTCCGCGAAGAGAAGGCGCACGGTCGTAGTCGCGTCCGCCCGGCTCACGGCGTTCCGCCGGAAGGCGTGGCGCCCCCGCTCACCGCCGAGCTCGCGCCCACGGAGTCGCCCTCTGCGGAGGCGGAGTCTTCCGGAGGCTGCGCGCTCAGGAGTGCCGCATCCACCACGCGGCGGATGCTCTCGAGGCCAAAGTCTTCGAGGCGGACTGCCCGCCCCTCTCCCGTGTCCACGAGAATCGTGGGCGTTCCCTGGACCCCGAGCTGTTCTCCGAGGAGCCGGTTGGCCATCACGACTTCGGCATGGGCGTCACTCGCGAGACAACTCTCGAATGTCGCGCTGTTCAGTCCCAGCTCTTCCGCGAAGCCGATGAAGTCTCCGGACGGATCCGGGCGCGCGGACCACCGCGCCTGATTCTGAAAGAGATGATCGTGGAAGCCCCAGTAGGCATCCTGGTCCCCGGCACACCTCGCCGCGCGCGCGGCGAGGAAGGCGTGGGGGTGCCCTTCGTAGAGAGGGAAGTCGTGGAAGGTGAAGGCCACCGCGCCGCCCTGAACGTACGTCATGTCGAGGAAGGGCTTGGTGGCCTGGAAGAACTGGAGGCAGGTCGGGCACTGGTAGTCGCCGAACTCCATGATCCGCACGGAGGCGTTCGGATTTCCAGCCGTGATCCCCTGGGCCAGCTCCACGAGCTCCTGCGGCGAGTTATAGGCGAGGGGGATCGGCCCGCGAACCGTCTCGTCCACGGCGGATGAATAGAGGTTCCACACGACGATCGCGACCCCGAGGAGCGCGGTGGCCCCCAGGATCCAGATCAAACGTCCCGACGATCCCTCTGCGGGGCCGCCCCGTCCCTGTCTCCGCCGTTCCGCTCGGTTCGCCACCGGTCACTCCCCCGTTTCGAATGATTCCCGGCGGCACTCCGCCGCCGTCGTTCAGCTCAAAATCGCATCCAGCGCCGCAGCCGTCTCACCCAGGTCGCGGAGCACCACATCTGCTCCCGTTTCCCGAAGCGCCCCTTCCCCGAAACGGCCCGTCGCCACCGCAACCGTCCGCGCCCCGTGACAACGACCGCAATCCACGTCCCTCGGGGTGTCCCCGACGACGACTACGCGCCGCGCCAAGAACTCCACACCCCAGTGATCCCGGGCTCTCCGTACCGCAATGGTCGGAAGCTCGTTCCTTTTCTCCCGGTCCGACCCGAAGGCCCCGACCGCGAACCAGCTCGCCAGCCCGGCCGCGGCGAGCTTCAGCCGTGCGCCCTCCGCGACATTTCCCGTGAGGAGCGCCAGAGCGACCGTTCCGCGTCCGGATAGCTCCATGAGGAGCTCGGGAACGCCGGGGAGCGCGCGAGGGGGCCGCTCGGGGAGCCGACTCTCCATCTCCGCGAGGTACCGGCTCCAGAGCCGCGGGAATCCGGCGTCAATCTCCTCGTCGCGGAGCCCCGCTTCGCCGAGAAGCTCCCGGGCGATCTGGGGATCCGTCTTTCCCGAGAACTCCCACTCTCCGATGGGTCCCGCCGTCCCGAAAACCTCGACGAGGGCGCGGTGGAACGCGTCTTTGGCGGGACCTCCGGAGAGGAGGGTCCCATCAATGTCAAACAGCACGAGGCGGTCCATCGTCGCCGTCAGCTCCTCTCTCCGCCGACGGCGCGCAGGATCGCTGTTTCGAGCGCCTCGCGCGCCGCGAGCCCCAGGAGGAGAAGTCGCCGGGCTTCCAGGCGGTCGCCGTGCTCGGCCGTGGAGAGGGCGAAGGTGAGATCCCCGTCAAAGGGAGTATGCACGGGAGAGATTCTCCGGGCCAGAGCGGTCGAGGCAAGTCGGGCTACCTTCACGAGCCCCGGATCGTCCACGGGCGCGTCCGTCGCGACCACGGCGAGTGTCGTGTTCTCCATGGCCCCGGGTCCGGTGTCGCCCTCCTCTCCCGCACCCCCGAGGTCCGACCCCTCGAGCGCGCGCCGGGTGATCTCGGAGTCCGGCGTCCCCGCCCGGGGTCCGGCGGCAACGCACCCGTCCGCGAGGACGTCGCCGACCGCGTTCACCACGACGAGGGCACCCACGGTCCATCCCGACACCCGCAGGGAAGACGATCCGACCCCGCCCCGACTTGCCTGCTCGATTCCGAAGAGCTTTCCCACCGTCGTCCCCGTGCCCGCGCCCCGGGATCCTTCCGCAACCGGCGACTGCGACGCGGCCTCACATGCCTTCCGGCCTTCAGTGCGCCCGGGCCGGGCCCGCCCGGGGGCGAGGTCGTATACGACCGCGGCCGGTACGATCGGGACACGTGCCACCCGCGTCTGGTAGCCCCTACCCGCCGCCTCGAGCCACTCGACGACCCCGTCCGCAGCGGCCAACCCGAAGGCCGAGCCTCCGGTGAGGAGAAGGGCTTCAGCGCGAGGGACGGGGTGCTCCTCCCGGAGCGCCTCGAGCTCCCGCGATCCAGTCGCCGGCCCGCGCCGGTCCACCCGGGCCCGGAAGGGCCCGAGGATCACCGTGCACCCACTCCCCCCGCCCGGGACCTCCGCATGGCCGACCGCGAGGCCAGGCACGTCGGTCAGGGAGTCCCGGCGCGTCATGACCCTCGCGCGCGACCCGACCTCGGGAAGGTGTGCCCGGGTGCCGCGACCTGCGTCACGCCTCCTCCCCCTCCTCCTCCACGACGACGGAGACTTCCGCTCCCTCCACGTCGCCCCCCTCCAACCCTTCCTCGTCGTCCTCGGGGATGATGCGGGCGACATCCACGATCGCATCCGCTTCATCGAGGCTGACGAGACGAACGCCCTGGGTCGCTCGCCCGATGATCCGGGTCGCGTCCACGCTCTGGCGGTTCACGACGCCGTTCCGAGTAATGAGCATGAGCTCTTCGCCGGGAACCACGGACTTGATGGAAACTACGCGGCCGGTCCTGGCGGTCACTTTCATGTTGATGACCCCCTTCCCGCCGCGGTGCTGCAGGCGGTATTCGTCAACTTCGGAACGTTTCCCCATCCCCCTTTCGGTGACCACGAGGAGAGTGGAGTCGGGGCGAACCACGACCATCCCGACGACCACGTCGTCCTTGCGAAGCGCGATGCCGCGTACGCCTTCGGTCGCGCGGCCCATGGTCCGGCAGTCCCCCTCGTGGAAACGGATCGCGAGTCCCTCGCGGGTGGCGAGAATGATCTGATCGTCCCCACCCGTGATCTGGACGTCAATGAGCTCGTCGCCCTCCCGGATGTTGATCGCGTTCAGCCCGACGCTCCGGATGTTGCCGTAGGCGGAGAGCGCCGTCTTTTTCACGACGCCCTTTCGCGTCGAGAAAAGAAGGTACCGGTCCTCGCTGAATTCGCGGACCGGCACGACCGCCGCGATCCGGGACTCCGCGGGGATGTTCAGGAGGTTCACGATCGGCTTTCCCCGGGATTGCCGACTCCCCGGTGGAATCTCCCAGACCTTGAGCCAGTGGCACTGACCGTCGCGGGTGAAGATCATGAGGTAGTCGTGCGCCGAGGCAACGAAGAGGTGCTCGACCCAATCCTCGTCCTTCGTCCCCATCCCCTGGAGCCCCCGCCCACCCCGCCGCTGCGCGCGGTAGGTGACGACCGGGATCCGCTTCACATAGCCCTGCCTGGAGATCGTGAGGACCATCTCCTCGTCTGCGATGAGGTCCTCCATCTCCAGATCGGAGCGCTCCCCGAGAACCCGGGTCCGGCGCGCGTCCCCATACTTCTCGGCGATCGCACTCAACTCGTTCTTGATCTCCGTCATCCGGAGATCCCGGTCGGCGAGGAGCGTTTCCAGCGCGGCGATCCTGGCGCGAACCTCTCCGAGCTCTTCCTCGAGCTTCTCCATCTCGAGCCCGGTGAGCCGTGCCAGCCGCATGTTGAGGATCGCCTCGGCCTGGAGTTCGCTGAGGGCGAAGTTTTCCTGGAGACGCGCCGAGGCCGCGGGCACATCCGCGGACCCGCGGATGATCTCGATGACCTGGTCAATGTTGTCTACGGCGATCTTCAGACCTTCCAGGATGTGCTCGCGGTCCTTCGCCTTCCGGAGCTCGAACTCACTTCGACGCACCACCACCTCGTGGCGGTGGTCAATGAAGTGCAGGAGCATCTGGCGGAGCGAGAGGACCCGCGGAACGCCATCCACCAGCGCGAGGAGGATCGTGCCGAAGGTGGACTGCATCTGGGTGTGCTTGAAGAGTTGGTTCAGGACCACCTGGTGGATGGCATCGCGCTTGAGCTCGAGGACGATCCGCATCCCTTCGCGATCCGACTCGTCCCGCAGAACGGAGATATCCGTGATGCGCTTGTCTCGGACGAGCTCGGCGATCTGCTCGATGAGGCGGGTCTTGTTCACCATGAAGGGGATCTCGCGGATCACGATCCGCTCTCCCCCCGTTGCCGTCTCTTCGATTTCGGTGGAAGCCCGTACGACGAGCCGGCCCCGCCCGGTCCGGTACGCTTCCTGGATCCCGTCCCTTCCGCAGATGAATCCACCGGTCGGAAAGTCCGGAGCGATCACGATCTTCTCGAGCTCCTCGTCGGGAAGCGCGGGATCGGCGATGAGGGCGATCACTGCCGAGGTGATCTCCCTGAGGTTGTGGGGCGGAATATTCGTCGCCATGCCGACCGCGATTCCCGAGGAGCCGTTCACGAGGAGGTTCGGGAACTTCCCGGGAAGGACGGTGGGCTCGTCGATTCGCCCGTCGAAGTTGGGGATGTGATCCACCGTCTCGCGCTCGATGTCCTCGAGCATCTCGACCGCGATGGGGGTCAGCCGCGCCTCGGTGTAGCGGTAGGCCGCAGCCGAGTCGCCGTCGATCGAGCCGAAGTTCCCCTGGCCATCCACGAGCGGATATCGCAGGGAGAAGTCCTGGACCATCCGTACCATCGAGTCGTAGACGGCCGAGTCCCCGTGCGGGTGGTATTTGCCGAGCACGTCCCCTACGACCGTCGCACTTTTTTTATAAGGCCGTCCTGGGGTCAGCCCGAGGCCGTGCATCGCGAAGAGGATCCTGCGGTGGACCGGCTTCAGTCCATCTCGAACATCGGGGAGGGCCCGCTGGACGATCACGCTCATCGAGTAGTTGATGAACGATTCCCGCATCTCGTCTTCGAGGAGGCGAGCCAGAACCTTTTGCCCGTCCCCCAAATCCAATGGCCCGTTTTCCGAGTCCATGAATCAAATCGTCCGAAAGGGTGAAGCCTTCCACCTCCCCGGTGGTGATGAAGGGGGCGGAAGGCGCTGGAGAGCCTGGTATTTTGAGGGGCTCGACAATCATTGAAAAATAACGAAAAAGTGACCCTCACGGCAACCTTGCGGGACCCCTGTCGGAGGGGGCTTGGGGGCCTCGCGGGAGCGGCTTCACCGGTGCGCATCGGGTGGGGTCTCGAAGGGCGCTCCGGACCCTTTGGCGGCGCATCGGCATAGTATCAGTACATCTAATGCACAAAAACATTGACATTATCAAAATTCATCCTAGCTTTTCTCCTTATGCCGCTCGACACCATCAAGATCTTCTGCGACGTCGCCCAGCACGGGAGCTTCTCCCGTGGCGCGGAGCTGAACGGGATCACGCAGTCGGCCGCCTCCCAGCGGATTCGCGGCCTCGAAGAGGGGCTGGGCGTCGAGCTCATGGACCGCTCCACGCGCCCCTGCGGGCTCACCGCGTGGGGGAAGGTCTATTACGAGGGTTGCCGCGATATCCTCGACCGATATCAGCGGCTCGAGCGGCGGGTTGCGGGAGGTTCCGGCCCACTCCGGGGGACGGTTGTCATCGCCTCGATCTACTCGGCGGACGTCGCTCACCTGAACGAAATCCGCGAGGGCTTCCAGGCCGATCACCCGCAGGTGAAGATCCACATCCACTACCTCCAGCCACAGGGCATCGAGGAGTGGGTGAGGGCGGAGAAATGCGACTTGGGGATACTCTCTTACCCGGACCGTTCGCCCGACCTCGCGAACATCCCTCTTCGCGATGAGCGGATGGTTGCCGTGTTCCGTTCGGGCCATCGCCTCGCCAAGCGGAGCCGAGTCGTTCCGAAGGACCTCGCTCAGGAGCGCCTGATCGGCTTTGATGCGAACCTCCGCATCTCACGCGAGATCCGCTCCTATTTGCGGAGGCACGGCGTTCAGCCCACTGTGGAGAGTTCGTTCGACAACATCGATTCGATCAAGGCGGCAGTGGCCGAGACCGACGGCGTGGGGCTGCTTCCCCAGCGTACCGTCCGCATCGAGGTCGCGCGGGGCCTTCTCCGGACGGCCGACCTCGAGCCCGCTCTGGTCCGTCCCCTCGGTGTCGTGCACCGGCGGGACCGGCCGTTGTCGCCCCTGGAGGACGCGTTCGTGACCTACTTGCGGGAGAACGACCTTCCCGCGGTCGAAGTCCCGTCGGCCGAAGTCCCGGCGGGCTAGAAGACCCCGATCTTCGGAGCGGGACGAGCCAAGACGAGTCCGGCGCGTTTGGCGCCGGATGCGCGGCGACAAGGAGAGGTGACGATGGCGATCTCCGGATTCCCGGAAGCCAGGGGTCTTTATGACCCCGCGCAAGAGAAGGATGCGTGCGGTGTGGCCCTCATCGTGGACGTCCACGGCGAGCGCTCCCACGGAATCGTGGCCGACGGCCTCACCGCCCTCATCCGGATGTCCCACCGGTCCGCGAACGGCCCGGAGGAGAACACTGGGGACGGCGCCGGAATCCTTCTCGCCGTTCCGGACGCATTCTTCCGGCGCGTGGCCCGCGACGAGATGGGTGTCGAGCTTCCCGACGAGGGTCGTTATGGGGTCGGAATGATCTTCCTCCCCCGCGACGCGGACGAGCGCGCGGCGTGCAAGGAGGGGATTGAAAAATACATCGAGGAGCAGGGGCAACGCCTCCTCGGATGGCGCCCGGTCCCGACGAACAACGCCTCGCTCGGCCAAGGGGCGCGCGCGGGAGAACCCGCTGTCGAGCAGGTTTTCGTGGCCGCGCCCGACGACCTGTCCCGGGACGACTTCGACCGCCAGCTCTACCTCATCCGGAAACAGGCCTACCGGCACAATCGGAGCAAAGAGCTCTCGGAGTTCCACCTCTACATCACCTGCAGCTTCTCGTCGCGGGTGATCGTCTACAAGGGCCAGCTCACTCCCGAGCAGCTCCCCGGGTATTACCCGGACCTGCGCGAGCCCGACGTCGCGAGTCACCTCGCACTCGTCCACGCCCGGTTCAGCACGAATACCTTCCCGAGCTGGGGGCGCGCGCAGCCGATGCGCATGCTCTGCCACAACGGGGAGATCAACACCCTCCAGGGCAACATCAACTGGATGAAGGCGCGGCAAGGCTTGCTCCGGAGCGATCACTTCGGAGGGGAGCTCGAGAAGCTCTACCCGATCATTGACGGCGGGACATCGGACTCCGGGATTCTGGACAACGTCCTTGAGCTCCTCGTCTCGGCGGGACGAAGCCTCCCCGAATCCGTGATGATGCTCATCCCGGAAGCGTGGGAAAACGACGACGCGATGTCGGAAACCCAACGCGCCTTCTACAAGTATCACGCCTCCCTCATGGAGCCGTGGGACGGTCCCGCCGCGGTCCTCTTCACCGACGGCCGTTGGGCCGGCGCCGTCCTGGACCGGAATGGGCTCCGCCCCTGTCGCTACTGGGTCACCCACGCGGGCCGGGTGATCCTTTCGAGCGAGGTCGGCGTCCTCGACGTCCCTCCCGAGGAGATCCGGGAGAAAGGGCGCCTCCAACCCGGCAGGATGTTCCTCGTGGACTTCGAGGAGGGGCGCATCATCGGGGACGAGGAGATCAAGGAGCGGGTGGCGCGCGCACGCCCGTACGGGGAGTGGCTCGCCCGCGGGAAGGTGGAGCTCGCCGAGCTCCCGCGCCTCCCGGCGAAGTCGCTCGATCCCGAGTCCCATCTCGCTCGGCTCCGCATGTTCGGGTATACGCAGGAGCACCTGAGCTTCCTTCTCCAGCCGATGGTGGACGATGGAAAGGACCCGCTCGGCTCGATGGGGAACGATGCCGCGCTCGCCTTCCTCTCGGAGCGGCCCCGGCTCCTGTACGACTACTTCAAGCAGCTCTTCGCGCAGGTGACGAACCCGCCGATCGACTCGACGCGCGAATCGGCGGTCATGTCGCTCGCCATTCCGGTCGGGCCGGAAGGGAATCTCCTCGAGACGACGCCCGCGCAGGCGGAGCGCCTCTGGCTCCCCCATCCGATCCTGACCGACGAGGACATGGCGACGCTGGCCGGAGTGGACTATGGACCCTGGCAGTCCGCCGTCATTGATATCACCTATCCGCGGGAAGCCGGGGCCGCCGGGCTGGAGCGTGCCATCGAGCGGGTCTGCGAGGAAGCGACGCGCTGGATCCAGGAGGACATCCGCCTCCTCGTCCTCTCGGACCGGAATGCGGGGCAGAACCGGATCCCGCTGAGCGCGCTCATGGCGGCGGGCGCGGTGCACCAGCACCTCGTCCGGACCGCGGAGCGGACGCGGGTGAGCCTCCTCCTCGAAACCGGAGAGCCGCGCGAAGTCCACCACTTTTGCGCCCTCCTCGGATACGGGGCGGACGCGATCAACCCTTACGTCGCCTTCGACGCCATTCGCGTCATGTCGAAGGAAGGGGATCTGCGCGAGATCTGGAGCGAGACCGAGCTGATCGAGCGGTACCGCGACGCGCTCGGGAAGGGGATCCTCAAGGTGATGGCGAAGATGGGGATCTCCTGCCTCACGAGCTACCGCGGCGCCCAGATCTTCGAGGCCGTGGGGGTCGGGCCCGAAGTCATGGACCGCTGCTTCGCCGGGTCGGCCAGCCGAATCGGTGGAGCCAGCTTCCACGACTTGGGAGAGGAGGCCTTCCGCCGGCACGAGCTCGCTTGGGCCGCGAAACCTGACGTACGCTTCCGGCAACTCGCGAACCCCGGGGAATTCCACTGGCGCGCGGGCGGCGAGCACCGCATGTGGAATCCGAGCACGGTCGCGGCGGCGCGGCGCGCGGCGGAGACCGGGGCCATGGAGAGCTACCGCGAATTCGCGGAGCTCGCGAACGACAGCGACGAGAGCCGGTGCACGATCCGGAGCCTGATCCGCTTCCGAAAGGGGAACCCGGTCCCGCCCGAGGAGGTCGAGCCGGTGAGCGAGATCGTAAAGCACTTCACTACCGGCGCGATGAGCTTCGGAGCGCTGTCGAAAGAAGCGCACGAGACGCTCGCCCTCGCGATGAATCGGATCGGCGGAAAGTCGAACAGCGGCGAGGGGGGCGAGGACGCGGAGCGTTTCCCCGTGCTCCCGAACGGCGATTCCCGGCGCTCGGCGATCAAGCAGGTCGCTTCGGGGCGGTTCGGTGTGACGATGGAGTATCTCGTGAACGCCGACCAGCTCCAGATCAAGATGGCGCAGGGGGCGAAGCCCGGTGAGGGAGGAGAGCTCCCCGGAAAGAAGGTCTCGGAGGAGATCGCGCGTGTCCGGCACACGACGCCGGGGGTGATGCTGATCTCGCCGCCGCCGCACCACGACATCTATTCGATCGAAGACCTGGCCCAGCTCATCTTCGACCTGAAGAACGCCAACCCACACGCGGACGTGAGTGTGAAGCTCGTGGCCGCGGTGGGCGTGGGGACGGTCGCCGCCGGAGTCACCAAGGCGCGGGCGGACCACATCCTCGTGTCCGGTCACGACGGCGGAACGGGCGCCTCCCCGCTCACGAGCATCAAACACGCCGGGCTCCCCTGGGAGCTCGGGATCGCGGACGTGCACCAGACCCTCGCCATGAATGGGCTCAGGGACCGGGTCCGACTCGAGGTGGACGGCCAGATCAAGACCGGTCGCGACGTCATGGTCGCCGCCCTCCTGGGCGCCGAGGAATTCGGATTCTCGACGGCGCCCCTAATCGCGATGGGGTGCATCATGATGCGGAAGTGCCACCTGAACACCTGCCCGGTGGGCGTCTGCACGCAGGATCCGGTTCTCCGCGCGCGCTTCGGGGGGACGCCGGAGCATGTGATCAACTATCTCTTCCTCGTCGCGGAAGAAGTGCGGGAGATTCTTGCGAGCCTCGGCTTCCGGACGCTCAACGACGCGATCGGCCGCGCCGACCTCCTCGAGCCGAACCCGGAGCGGCGTCCCGCGGTCACGGCGGAGATCGATCTCTCGCCGATCCTGACGCCGGGCGTACGTCCAAATGGCGAGCTCGGTGCCTGGAAACGCCAGCCGCAGCGACACAAGCTGGACGACATCCTCGATCGGGAGTTGATCCGGCTCTCGGAGCCGGCCCTCGAGCGAAGGGAATCGGTCACGATCGAGCGCGAGATCCACAACGAAAACCGCACGACGGGAACGCTCCTAAGTCACGAGATCGTGAAGCGGCATGGGGGCGCCGGACTCCCCGACGGGACGATCCAGCTCCGATTCACGGGTTCGGCAGGACAGAGCCTCGGGGCCTGGCTCGCGAGCGGCGTGAGCATCGACCTGGAGGGGGACGCCAACGACTACGTCGGAAAGGGGCTTTCCGGAGGACGGATCGTGGTGCGCCCGCCAAGAGCCGCCACCTTCATTCCCGAGGAAAACGTCATCATTGGAAACGTGGCGCTTTACGGGGCCACTTCCGGCGAAGCCTTTTTCCGCGGTCTCGCGGGCGAGCGTTTCTGCGTCCGGAACTCGGGCGCGAACGCGGTTGTGGAAGGGGTCGGCGAACATGGATGTGAATACATGACGGGAGGCCGCGCGGTGATCCTCGGGCCCACGCGCCGCAATTTCGCGGCCGGGATGAGCGGCGGGATCGCTTTCGTTTGGGATCCGGCGGGCGACTTCCCGCGGAAGTGCAACCAGGATCTCGTCGAGCTGGGGCCGCTGGACCGGAGCACAAAAGAGCTCCGAGGGGACGAGCGGGATCTGCGGCGCCTCGTCGAGGCGCACCTCCGGCGCACCGGCTCCCACCGGGCGCGAGCATTCCTTGCCCGGTGGGACGAGGCCGTACGCGAGTTCGTCCGCGTGATCCCGACCGACTTCAGGAAGGTGCGGGAGCGCAGAGCGAAGCTCGAATCCGAACGATCCCAGCCGCAGTCGAGCCGGGCGGCCGGCCGCGTCCTCCCGGTGGCGCGCGCGTAGCGCCCATGGAAAAGCATCGAGGCTTTCTCGACCATGAGCGGCGCGGCACTCCCGAGCGGGATCCGAAGGCGCGCCTCCAGGACTTCCGCGACATCTACGCGGAGGAGTCCGAAGCGGAGCTGCGTGACCAGGGCGCGCGTTGTATGGATTGCGGGGTCCCTTTTTGCCAGGCGGATCCTGGATGCCCGATCAACAACCTGATTCCGGAGTGGAACGACCTCGTCTTCCGCGGCCGTTGGCGGGAGGCGTACGAGCGGCTCGCGCGTACGAACAACTTCGCCGAGTGGACCGGCATGATCTGCCCGGCCCCCTGTGAGGATGCCTGCGTGCTCGGGATCACCGATCCTCCCGTCACGATTAAGCGAATCGAGCGCGCGATCATCGAACGCGCCTGGGCGGAAGGCTGGGTTACGCCACAGCCCCCCTCGACCCGCACGGGAAAACGTGTCGCAATCGTCGGGAGCGGCCCCGGTGGACTCACCGCGGCGGACCAGCTGAATCGGGCCGGACATCTCGTCACCGTCTTCGAACGGGACGACCGGATCGGCGGCCTCCTCATGTACGGAGTCCCGAACCCGAAGCTGGAAAAGGAAATCGTCCAGCGGCGGGTGGATCTCCTCGCCGCGGAGGGGATCGAGTTCGTCACCAATACGGACGTCGGCGTGGACGTGGACGCGCGCGAGATCCGCTCCGAGTACGACGCGATCCTCCTGGCCTGTGGGGCCCTCCGGCACCGGGACCTCGACATTCCCGGACGCGGCCTCGCGGGCGTCCACTACGCGATGGATTACCTCTCCGGCGTCACGAAGAGCCTTCTCGACTCGGGATTCGCGGACGGCCGCTTCATTGACGCGAGGGACCGGGACGTCGTTGTGATCGGAGGGGGAGACACCGGGGCCGACTGCATCGCCACCGCGCTCCGCCAGGGATGCCGCTCCCTCCTCAATATCACGCGCCGAGATCAGGAGCCCGATGGGCGCGATCCCCATCACCCCTGGCCCGGCCCACCTGGGAAGTACTTCCTCGACTATTCGCACAAGGAAGGCCAGGCGGTATTCGGACGCGATCCGCGGGAATACGGGGTCCTCCCCCTCGAGTTCTTGGGAGAAGGAAGCCGCCTCACCGGCGTGAAGATCGAGCGCCTGCAATGGGAGTCCGCGGAGGGCGGGGACGCGCGGATGACGCGGACCGGTGACATCGCAGTACTTCCCGCCGACCTCGTTTTGCTCTCCATAGGGTTCGTCGGACACGACGCGCCGGAAGTGGTTGGCCAGCTCGGTGTGACGGAGGAGCGCGGCCTCGTCCCCGCGGAGTGGGGGCGTTTCGCGACTTCGGAAGAAGGCGTGTTCGTCGCGGGCGACATGCGGCGGGGAGCCTCCCTCATCGTCTGGGCGATGGCGGAGGGGCGCGGCGCGGCGCGGGAGATTGATCGCTATCTCATGGGATCGTCCCAGCTCGAGGCGCCGATGCCGGCGCCGAAGGCGCTCGCGCACATCTCGCGGCGCCAGCCGCAGCGGGTTTAGCGGAAGGAATCGGGTCCACGCCCGGGCCCGCGGAGCGTGGACTTTCCAAGAAGCTGCGAAGTCGCGGCTTCGAGGGCGAGATCTCCGATCAGCCCCGTTCCGTCCTCAGGGCAACTTCTCGACGAGGAGCCGCGCCCGGTAACTCCCTGGAGGAATCGGGGCAGTCGAGACGGGCGCGGGCAGCACTTCCAGCAGGGTGACGCGGTATCCTCCGTGTTCCGCGGCATCTGGTTCGAATGCCGTGTTCACGGTGAAGGAGTGGGTAGGCCCGGATCCCAGGGTGAGCCCGAGGACGATCGCCGCATTCCCCTCCCAAACGCAGACGACGTCGGTCGCGCAGCGCGAATCCTCGGCCACTTGCACGAACGCAACGCCGAAGACGCCGTCCACGCTGACCTCTTCGCTGACTGGGAGTGTCACCTCGACCGGCGGATCGGAGTCGTGGTCCTCAATCACCAGTACGGTGCGATCGGCCGTCACCGAGTCGTCGAGAGACCCGTCTCCGCGGACGCGTCGCCCTCGCATACGGAGAGTCCACTCTCCAACCTCATCGAGGGTGAGTGTCGTCGGGTGTCCGAGGTACCCGAAGATCATCGTGCATGCCTCGCCACCGGAGTGCCGGTCCCAGGGCGTGATCTCGATCACCCGCCCCGACTCCGAGACGTCCATGCCGTCGGCAGACCAGCATCCGTTGGGTCCTACCGTGTAGGCGGTCACCTCGAAGCGCTCGCCCACGATCGCGGTGCGTGGGGCCGCGATGACTTCCGGAGGGAATCGAGAGAAGTCACGGGGGGGGATGCTCCAGCGGATCGGGTCCTCGCCCCCCGCCTCAGCCTCCCCAGCCGGGGTCCCGCTCGTGGCCGCAACCGTCGCCTCAAGCTGGAGGATTCCGAGGGTTCTGCCCGTCCCGTCGGGGCCGGTGCTGTCGCTGCACGCCGCCAGGAGGGCGACCACCAGGGGCGGAATGCGTTGTGCCAGCACTCGAGGAGCCATGGCTGGTCTCCGGAAAGCGGGGTGACCGGCAAACCTATGAGTGCTACCCCACCATCGGCTCTGGGATCGCACGGCGCCACACGGGGCGACACGATTACGCGGCCGGAACCGCCGTCCGCAACACTTCCGCGAGAAACTGTCCTGTGAGCGAGCCCGGGTGCGCCGCGACCTCCTCCGGGGTCCCCTCCACGACAATCTTCCCGCCGCGCGGTCCCGCCCCCGGACCCATGTCCACGACCCAGTCCGCGGACTTGATCAGATCCAGATTGTGCTCGATCACGAGGACGGTATTCCCCGCCTTCACCAGCCGCTGGAAGACCTCGAGGAGTTTCTTCACGTCCTCGCCCGCGAGCCCGGTCGTCGGTTCGTCCAGGAGGTAGAGTTTCCTTCCCCGCTTTCCCGAGGCTGTCGCGAGCTCACGCGCGATCTTGAGACGCTGGGCCTCGCCTCCCGACAACGTCGTGGCCGACTGCCCGAGCCGGAGGTAGCCCAATCCGACCTCCTGCAGGTGCCAGAGCCTCTCGCCCAGCTCGTCCTCCTTCACGAAGAAGCGAATCGCCTCGTCCACGGTGAGCTCGAGGATGTCGGCGATGGACTTCCCCTTCACCTGGACTTCGAGCACCTCTGGCTTGAACCGTTTCCCCCGGCAGACGTCGCAGGGGACGAAGACATCGGCCATGAAGACCATCTCGACCTCGACCCGGCCGGCGCCCTTACACGCCTCGCAGCGCCCTCCCGCAACGTTGAAGGAGAAGTGGCGCGCCTGGTAACCGCGCTGTCGCGCGAGTGGCTGGGTCGCGAAGACTTTACGCACCTCGTCCCATGCGCGCAGGTAGGTGACAGGATTCGAGCGAGGGGTGCGTCCGATCGGACTCTGATCCACGAGGACGACGGCCTCGAGGTGGGAGACCCCTTCGATCTCCCCGACATCCCCGACCAGCTCTCCCAGGTGCTCTTTCGCGGAGCTTCCTCCTCCGGCGAGCTCGCGCTCGAGCGCCCGGAAGAGGATATCGTGCACGAGAGTGGACTTTCCCGAGCCGGAGACCCCGGTCACCGCGATCAGGAGCCCGAGGGGAAGGGAGAGGTCGAGTTCCTCGACGTTGTGGAGCGACGCCCCCCGAATCTCGAGCCAATCCCCACGCGGCCGTCGCCGCTTTTCGGGGACCTCGATGGGCGCGACCCCCGACAGGTAACGCCCCGTGACGGTGTCCGCGTCCTCGAGACGCGCAGGTGTGCCCTCGAATACGACGTTTCCGCCCTTCTCCCCCGACGCTGGGCCGAGTTCGACCACATGGTCGGCGGCGCGAATCGCCTGGGGATCGTGTTCGACGACGAGCACGGTGTTTCCGGCGTCGCGGAGCCTGCCGAGAAGCCCCAGGAGGGCCGCGGTGTCCCTCGGGTGTAGGCCGATCGAAGGCTCGTCCAACACGTAGATGGTGTCCACCAGGCTCGACCCGAGCGAGTTCGCGAGGCTGATCCGCTGCGCTTCGCCGCCGGAAAGGGAGCGGGCCTGGCGGTCCAGAGTCAGGTAGCCGAGCCCCACGTCCACGAGGAAGGAGACGCGCGACGAGAGCTCGCGCAGAATCGTTTCGGCAATCTCCTTTTCCGCCCCTACCAGCTCGAGCGAAGCGATCCATCGCGCGAGCTCCTCGAGGGGAAGCTGGCTCACTTCCGCAATCGTCGCACCGGCGACGTGCACGTTCAGCGCCTCGGGGCGGAGGCGGGCTCCCTCGCAGCGGGAGCACGGGCGCGGACTCTGATATTTCCGCAGGAAAACTCGGATGTACTGCTTGTAGCGCTTCTTCTCTCGAGCCTTGAGGAAGGGGAAGACGCCGAGGAAGGCGCCGTCGCCGAGCCTCCCTTTTTTTCCGGACTCTCCACGGAGGACCGTCTTGCGGAAGTCCGCGGGAAGCTCGCTCCACGGCGCGTATACCGAAACGCCCCGTTCTTCCGCAAAGCGGCGGAGTCGGGCGCGCTCGCGCCTATATCGGGGCTTGGTCCAGGGATCCACTGCCCCCTCGTCGAGGGAGAGTGAAGCGTTCGGGACGATAAGCTTTTCGTCGTATTCGAGCGTCGCGCCAAACCCCGTGCACTTCGGGCAAGAACCGAAGGGTGAGTTAAAAGAAAAGAGTTGCGGCGACGGCTCGGGAAACTCGAGGTCGGGGTGATCCGGGCAGCGGAAGCGCTCCGTGAAGGCGAGGGTGGCGGGGGCTTCCTCCTCCTTCTTTCCGGGAAGGAGAATCAGGGCCTCGCCTTCGCCTTCGCGAAACGCCGTGCCGACGGAGTCGGCGAGCCGGTCCCGCATGCCCGGCTCGACTTTGAGCCGGTCCACGACTACGAGGAGGGTCTTCGCGGCGCCCAGGTCCGTTCCCAGCCCCGCGGGCGTGTCGGCGCCCGCGCCGCCCAGGTCCACGGCCGCGCCATCCGCGAGAAGGCGTACGAAACCAAGAGTCCGGAGCCCCTCGACAAGAGCCGCGTGCGACGTGCGTTCGCTCCGCGGGAGAGGGAAGGCGACCATGAATCGCGTCCCCGCGGGAAGCTCGAGGACGCGGTCTACCGCTCCCGAAACGGTATCGGGAAGGACGCGGCGCCCGCACTCCGGGCAGATCGTCCTTCCGACTCGAGCGTAGAGGAGCCGGAGATAGTCGGCCACCTCGGTCGCCGTGCCCACGGTGGAACGGCTGGTCTTGGTGGGGTTTTTCTGCTCGATCGCGACGGAGGGAGAGATCCCTTCGATCGCGTCCACGTCCGGCTTTTCCATCCGGTCGAGGAACTGCTTCGCGTACGTCGAAAGCGACTCGACGTAACGACGCTGCCCCTCGGCGAAGACGGTGTCGAGCGCGAGGGATGACTTTCCCGACCCCGACGGCCCGGTGATGACCGTGAGAGCATCCCGGGGGAGATCGAGATCGAAATTCTTGAGGTTGTGCTGGCGCGCGCCCCGGATCCGGATGTGGGTGTCCATGCGTTCGGAAAGGCGGCCGGGCTCAAAGGATGGTGGGACGGTCGGTCCAACCTGGCCACTACCCTCGGGGGCACCGGGGGGGTCCGGTCTGCCGCTTCAGGCGGCCGCCCCTCCGGTCAGCGCGGCCAGGCGTCCCAGGCCGGGACGGATGTTCTCCACGAACCGCTTCGAGGCCGCCTGCACCCCGGGGTCTCCGGCTCGCGCGCTGAGCCCCCGCAACGGATTCAGCCGCGACCTCTCGAGCCACTCCACGATGTCCGTCTCCTGCGACCAGGCCCGCTCCGCCTGCGGTTGGATGATGGTCGTTCGGGCCCAGTCGAGCGCCGTGCGCGGATGTGGATTCGGAGGGCACAGGCGGTTTTTCTCGACCTCCTCGTCCCGGCGGGCCTCGACGAAGGCGACGAGCGCGGCATTGAAGGGAATGAGGCCGGTCCGGACCGGCTGCAGGGTGATTCGGTTGGCTCCGAAGATCGGGATCGCGGGCGAACGCGGCAGGCCATCCGCCGCACAGTGAACGTGTAGGTGGCCGGGAGTGGTCGGCATCGTCCCCTCGTCGAGGACGATCCGGTCGCATTCGATACGGTGCACGTGGCCGAGCCGAACCACCTTCTCGATGCGGCGCAGGAGATCGATTTCCCAGTCGCCGACGGTGGCGCTCCTGAACATGGTGGGTTGAACGTTCGCGTCCACGCGCCGGAGCAGCGCGGCGGCCTCGAGGCGATCGAAGAGATCGTCCACGGAAGTCGCCCGAGCCGCCGCCGCCATCTGGCGGGTGATCCCTTCGAACAGGTTGGCGACCAGTTCGCCCGGCTGGGTGTAAGCGCGATTGATCACCCATGATTCCCGCGGCTTGATCCACTGGATTTGCTCCGGATCCACTCCACTCTGAAGAAGCCACACACAGGCGTCCATGGCGGTCTTGCCCGCGCCGATGATGACGAACCGTTCCGGCCGGTGGCCGACCTGCGTAAGCCGACCGATGGGAATCACGGATGCCCCGGCCCCGACTTCGAAGGGAGGCGGGCTCGTGGCCGGGATGGAGGGCGAGAGGTAGGCGGCATTCACGACTTTCTTGCGGACCTTCACCTCGACGACTTCGCCGGTGAGGCACGAGGCGATGCGGAGTCCCCCCACGAACTCCCACTTGGGAAAAAAGCGGACACGACCCGTGGGGATCAGGTGCCTCTGCATGACGCGCTCATAATACGCGCGAATCTCGGTGCCCGTCGCACGATCGTACCAACCGGCCTCGGGCCCGTCCGTTTGCACGGCCTCGGTTCCGGGCGGCGTCGAGTTGACCCCGTAGTAGAGCGAGGGCTGATGCAGGCGAACGAAGGAATAGGCGTCGTTCCAGTGCCCCCCCGCTGCCGCCCGCCGATCCACGATGACGACGCGGGCATCCGACTCCGCGACGAGGGTGTCCACGAACGCCAAGCCGGCCGCGCCGCCGCCGATGACGAGGTAGTCGGTCTCGAGCGTGCGAGACATGGGTTAGCCTGTGAGGGGTCTCAATAGGAAACGACCTCCAGCCCGGGAACACGCCGATAGTGTTCGATATCCCGCGTCACGACCGGGAGGCCGTGGGCGAGCGCGGTGGCGGCGATCCAAAGATCGTTCCCTCCGATGAGGAGGCCATTGTCGCGCAGGTATTGATAAATGCGGCCATATTTCCAGGCCGCCTCCTGGTCCGGGGTAAGAATGCGAAACCTTTGGACCAGGGCTTCCCAACCTTGCTTCTCCGAAAGGTTGGGGCCGCAGGCCAGCTCGCCGGCCGTTGTGAGGGTGATCGCCAGCACCCGATCGGGATGGGCGGCGAGGAAGGCATGGGCGGGCCCCGGGCTCCCGGCAAGCGCTTCGCGTTCAAGATCCACCAGGAAGGTGGTCGCGAGGATCAGCGGCCCGTCCATTTGTCCCGCGGGCTCTCGTCCTCCCGAGCCGCCTGGTCGATCCGGTCGAGTGCCTCACGAGTGAGGTGGGGCCCCTCGCGCTCATAGACCGCTCGCAGTTCCCGGGCCGTGAGCCCCAGGTCGGGCCACTCCGCCCTCAGGACCACGTCGGAGAACGATTCATCCGGGGTGCGACGCGCCTGTCGAAGTCGCTCCCAGGCCTCGATCTTCAGGGAGATGGTCTTTGTCGCCATGCATGCATTATGCATGATACATGCACTTCGGTCAAGGCAGAGGCCGACCGATCGCCCAGCTTGCGCGAGGATTTGATCTTCGCTGGAATGATCCAGAGATTCGGGAGCGCACCGTTTCCCTCGCTAGGTCGCTGGCCCGATGACCCGGGTTGCGGGCCGCCGCTGAAGGTTCGGCTCCGCGAGGAGGAACGCCCCTTTTCAACGGGAGGCACGATGATTCGTACCGTTTTCGCCCTCTTGGCCGCTCTCCCTTCCGGACTCCTCGCGCAGAGCCCCGACTGGACGGAGCCTCGAACCCCGGTCCGGATCGCGGATCAACTCTACTACGTCGGGACGGCGGGCCTCGCCTCGTACCTCTTCACTTCCAGCGAGGGGCACATCCTCATCGACGCGCCGCTTCAGGCAAATGTGCCTTTGATCCTCGAAAACATCCGAAGTCTCGGATTCGATCCCGCGGACATTCGTATCCAGGTCGCGAGTCACGCCCACTTCGATCATGTCGGTGGACTGGCGGACATGCTGGAGGCGACCGGTGCGGAGCTCGTGCTGACCGAGGCCGATGCTACCTTCGTGCGGAGCGGACGAGACTTCGGACTGGAGGGCATCACGGCGGGGTATCCGCCCGCGACCGTCACCCGCACCATCGGACATCTCGAGACGGTCCGGCTGGGCGACCTCGCACTTACCGCACATCTGACCCCGGGGCACACGCCCGGTTGCACGAGCTGGGGCGGCGAGGTCCAGATCGAGGGTGAGCGGTATGAATTCGTATCCGTGTGCAGCCTCTCCGTGCTCCCCTATTACACACTCGGGGGTGACGAGCCGACGTACGAGGGCCAGGCGAAGGACTACTGTACGAGCCTTACGCATCTCGAGAGCCTCGACCCGGACATCTTCCTGGGCTCTCACGGAAGCTGGTTCAGGCTCGACGAGAAGATCGCCCGACGCTTGGCGGGCGACGCGATGGCCTTCGTGGAGCAAGGGATGTACCGCGAGTATCTGAGCGCGGCGCGTGCCTCCATTGAACGCGCGCTCGCGGAGGAGGGCTTCGCAGGCGGCTGTTCGGGCCTTGCCGCGGGATAGGGTGGAGAATCCATGAGGTCGAAGGAAAGCGACGGCCCGGCCCGGTCCCTTCGTGACACTCCGCTGACCCTCGCCGGCGACGAGTTTCGCCGCCTGGGTCACGAGCTGGTGGAAGCCATCGCGGACTTCCTCGAAGGCATCCCGGATGGCCCCGTCACCCGCGACGACTCGCCGGGAAAGATACGAGAACTGATCGGGGCGGATCGCCCCCTTCCGGAGGAAGGAACGGAGCCCGCGGCCCTCCTCCGCCAGGCACGAGACATCCTCTTCGAGCACTCCCTCTTCAACGGCCACCCGCGTTTCTTCGGGTACATCACCTCGTCTCCCGCTCCGATCGGGATGCTCGGCGACCTCCTGGCGGCCGCGGTCAATCCCAATGTCGGGGCATGGCGGCTGGCGCCCGTCGCGACCGAGATCGAAGCCCAGACCATCCGTTGGATCGCCGAGCTCATCGGATATCCCTCGGCGTGCGGGGGGCTCTTCGTGAGCGGAGGAAACATGGCCAACATTGTGGGGCTTTTCGCCGCCCGGGTCGCGGCGGCGGACTGGGACCTGCGCGCCACCGGGGTGGCCGGCCCAGCCCAGCCACCCCTTCGTGCTTACGCGTCTGCCGAGACTCACACCTGGATCCAGAAGGGGTGCGATCTTTCCGGGATTGGAACGGAGGCGATTCGTTGGATCCCGGTGGACGCCAACCTTCGGATGGACACGGTGGCGCTGCGTGAGACTCTCGTCCGGGACCTGGCTGGCGGAGTGCGCCCGGTGATGGTCGTGGGGAACGCGGGCTCGGTGAGCACGGGAACGGTGGATCCTCTCCGGGAGATCGGGGCGATCTGCCGGGAGGCCGAGGTCTGGTTCCACGTGGACGGGGCTTACGGCGCCTTTGCGGCGGCCGCTCCAGGCGCTTCCGATGATTTGGGGGCGCTCGCCCTCGCGGACTCGGTTGCCGTGGATCCACACAAGTGGCTATACGCGCCGCTGGAGGCGGGATGCGTGTTGGTCCGGGATCCGGAAGGGCTGCGAAAGGCCTTCTCCTACCACCCGCCCTACTACCACTTCGGGGAGGAGGCGACCAACTACTTCGACTTCGGCCCACAGAACTCCCGAGGGTTCCGGGCGCTGAAGGTCTGGCTGGCCCTCGGAGTCGCCGGGCGGGCGGGATACGTGAAAACGATCGGCGACGACATCCAGCTGAGCGAGCGGCTACATGCGCTGATCTCCACGCATCCGGAGCTCGAAGCGGTCACGCAATGCCTCAGCATCAACACCTTCCGGTACCTTCCGCCGGACCTTCGAGTCGAAGCCGGATCGGACGCGTCGGCCCCCTACCTCGATGAGCTGAACGAGGCGCTCCTCGAGCGAATCCAGCGCTCCGGCGAGGCCTTCGTTTCGAACGCGGTGATTCGGGGTCGCTACCTCCTTCGTTGCTGTATCGTGAACTTCAACACGACCCAGGCGGACATCGAGGCCCTCCCCGAGATCGTGGCCCGACTCGGGCGCGAGTTGGACGCCGAGCTGAGGCCGGCCTCCGCAAGCTTCGTCGTACCCCGCACCCTCTCGAACCTCGACTCAGGGAGCGAATAACCTCGCCGCGGATGATCCCGGGATTCGCCGACGCCTTCGTACGCGTCGAGCCGCGGGAGCTTTGTCTTGGAACCCAGGCCGAAAGGTGCCGTATACGAAGATTGTGTCCATCACGGGGAAAGGGTTGAGCCCGGCTCCGCGCAGGGAGCGCCGGACGCACGCGCCTCGTCCGAGGCACGCTGTCGGCGAACGAGGTGGCCGCTTCAGGTTTCGCCGCGCAAGGGAACCGGACCCCGGCGCGAGGCCGCGCCGGCGCCCCGGCATTGGACTCTTCCTTCTCCTGGCGCTCCTCGGCGGGTGCATGCGCGTGACAACCGGACTCCCCCCTGCACGCCTCCCCACTCCGACTCCCATCACCGATCCTGTGGGCTGGTCGGAAAGCGGCGTCGCCTCCTGGTACGGCGAGCCCTTTCACGGACGCCTGACCGCCTCGGGTGAGCTCTACGACATGGAAGGGCTGACCGCCGCCCATCGGACCCTTCCATTCGGCACGACGATCCTCGTCGAGAATCTCGATTCCGGCCAGGACGTGACGCTCCGCATCACGGACCGGGGGCCCTTCGCCGGCGGACGCATGCTCGACGTCTCGCGGCGAGCCGCGCGCGAGCTCGGGATGATCGGGCCCGGAACCGCCCGCGTTCGGATCACGATCGTGACGAGCCCGGAGGCACTCAACTGTTGGGAAGTGCAGGCGGGGGCGTTTTCCCGGCGGGAGGGTGCCGAAGAGCTCCGGACGCGGCTCGCTCGTGACGGAATGGCGGCGCGGGTGACCATCGGCGAGGACGCCCTCTTCCGCGTCCGGGCCGGTCCGATCCACTCTCACGACGAGGCCCGCCGCCTCGCCTCCGCGTGGGATGGGCTCGTCGTCGGATGCCCGCTCGCCCAATGATGCCCGCTCTTCTGATGAGGTGTGGGAGTTGGGCGCCACCGACCTTGGCAAGGACCAAGGGGCGCGGCCTATTCGCGCTCGTTTCCCTCGTGCTCGTCGGACCCATGGCAGGGTGCGAGGGCTCCGGTCCCACGGATCCGCCGCGAGAGGACGGAGCCAGAACGGTCAAAGGGATCGCGCTCTCGCCTCGCGGATTCCCGGAATCCTTCGCCGAGATCCTCGATTTCCTCGACGAGGCTGGCTCGTTCTCCGATGCCGGCGTCCTGTGGAATGGAGCGTGGCGAGACGACGTCGAAGAGGGGACAGACGCCGGGACTCCGCCCGGGGCGGCACTCCTGACGCTCCAACAAGCCGCCGGGCACGGGTATGAGCCGATCCTCGTCGTTGGATGGCGTGGCAATGAAGGCCCCCACATTCGAATTCCCTCGAATCCCGACAACAGTTGGGCGAACGAAGAGGCCGCCGCACTCTACGTTGAGGTCGTCGCCGGGGTGGCGGACACCTATCGTCCGCCGTTCCTCTTCCTTGGAAACGAGAGCAGTGTGTATTTCAGCACCGATCCCGAGGACTACGCGCGCTGGATCGCGGTCTACAACGACGCCTACGACGCGATCAAGTCGGCTTCGCCGGAGACGCTTGTGGGACCGATCTTCCAATACGAGCGGACCGCCGGAATCGGCGTCCTGGCGGGGATGAACCAGTCGGAGTGGGGTGCGGTGACCATGCACGACTTCGACCGGATCGATGTGCTTGGGCTCACGGTCTATCCCTTCTTCGCGCATGCGACGCCGAACGCCGTTCCGGCGACGTACCTCGACCCCCTCCTTCCCTACATCGGGGACACCCCGATCGCGATCACCGAAACCGGGTGGCCGGCCGAGATCGCGGAGGGATTCGTGGCACCTTGGGAGGCATCGGAGGCTCACCAGGTCACGTATCTGGAGAGGCTGGGGGACGCTCTCGAAGGGTGGGAGACCCGCCTCGTCAGCTGGCTCTTCCTTCACCCTCCGGTGGCTCCGGAGCCGGGAGGGCTCGCCCCGCTCGACTGGAACATCTTCCACTCCCTCTCCCTCCGGCGGGCATCGGGGGAGGAGCGCCCGGTCTACGACGTTTGGGAGGCGTTCACTCCAGAAGCTCCTTGAGGAGCGCGCGGGCTAGCTCGGGGTCCGCTTTCCCGCCCGTACGGCGCATCACCTGCCCCATGAAGAAGCCGATGAGGCCGGATTTTCCCTCCCGGTACTCCCGCACCTTTGCCGGATTCGCGGCGACGACCTCGGCGGCGACCGGACGGATCACGGCCGCGTCGCTGACTTGCGCAACGTCGAGGCGCTCGACGATCGCGCGGGGATCCCCTCCCTCCTGGGCGAGGACCTCCAGGATCTCGTGCCCGCCGGTGCGCGACACGGTCCCCTCCTCGACCAGGCCGATCAGGGCCGCGAGCTCCGCCGGTCCGAAGGGGAGGTCGGCGAGCGCCCGTCCCGCCTGAAGGGGCGGGAGGCTGTTGATGATCCAGTTTGCCGCGGAGGCCGCCCCTGCCCCGCCCCGACCGGACCCCGCAGCGCCCTCCGCCAGCCCATCCACGGTTCCCTCGAAAAAAGCGACGAGGGCGGGGTCACGCGCGAGGATTTCGGCGTCCACTTCCTCGAGGGCGAAGCGCTCGACCAAGAGTCGCGCCCTTTCGCGCACCTCGGGAGAAGGCGGCGCGGGAGCCCCGGCGGCGCTCACCCTCGGGGCGCGGCCGCGGGGAGCGGGTTCCCCGGCTCCGCCTTTTACGGCGACGGCGGCCGCGACGAGCTCCGGCGATTCCGCCCCCTCGAGCTCCCCCTTCCGCATCCCGGCCCGCTTCCCGGCGCCCCCATCCGCGGCGCGGGCGGCCCAGGTGTCCCGGAGCGTCACGATACGATTAAAGACGAGACGATCTCTCCGTCCCAACTCGGGATCGCGCCAGAAGTAACCGAGGCGTTCGAACTGGTACCGGGTGTCGAGATCGTCCCCGAGGACCGAGGGCTCCACGAAGGCGCCTCCCACCACGGTGATGGAGTCGGGATTGAGGAAGTCCCGGAAGTTCCCCTCTCCACCCCGCGCCACTGCCTCGGACTCGGGATCCGCGACCGAGAAAAGCCGATCGTATAGGCGAACCTCGCAGGGGACCGCGTGGGGGGCCGAAAGCCAGTGAATCGTCCCTCCCACCTTGCGTCCGTCGGGAGGCGCGGCGTCCCAGGTCTCGGGGTCGTGCGTGCAGCGGAGCTCGAGGACCCTCCCGGTCCGATCCTTCACGACTTCGTCGCACCGAATGACACAGCCGTGGCGAAGGCGCACCTCCCCTCCCGGAACGAGGCGGCGGAACCCCTTCGGCGGATCCTCCGCGAAGTCGCTCCTTTCGATGAGGAGCGCCCGGGAGAAGGAGAGGGAGCGGGTCCCCTCCCGGGGAATGTCGTGAGGGAAATACGGCGCCTCGATCTCGCGAGACTCGACGGCCGGCCAGTTTGTGATCGTGACCTTCAGGGGGTCGAGGACCGCGAGGACGCGAGGCGCGCTCCGGTTGAGCTCGTCCCGCACTGCGTACTCGAGCCGGCCGATGTCAATGCGGGCATCGGCGCGCGCCACCCCGACCATCGTCCAGAAGCCGATCACCGCTTCGGGAGGGACGCCGCGCCGCCGAAAGGCTGCGAGGGTCGGCATCCGCGGATCGTCCCACCCCTCGACATGGTTGTCTTTGACGAGCTGGAGGAGCTTCCGTTTGCTGGTGACCGTATAGTCGAGGAGCCCCTTTCCGAACTCGTACTGGTGGGGGCGCGGTTCTTCGAAGCCAACCTCGTCCAGGATCCAGTCGTAGAGCTCCCGGTTGTTCGCGAACTCGAGAGTGCAGAGCGAGTGCGTGATTCCCTCGATCGCGTCTTCCAGACAGTGCGCGTAGTCGTAGAGAGGATAAACGCACCATTCGTCGCCGGTGCGGTAGTGGCTGGCATGGCGGATCCGGTAGAGGATCGGATCGCGCATGAGCATGTTGGGCGAGGTCATGTCTATGCGAGCCCGCAGGACGTGCGCGCCGTCCTCGAATTCTCCCGCCCTCATCCTCCGGAAGAGGTCGAGATTTTCTTCAACCGACCGGCTCCGACCGCCGCTCTCCCTCCCCGGGTTGGTCACGGTTCCCCGCCCTTCGCGAATCTCCTCTTCCGACTCCGAATCCACGTATGCCTTGCCGCTCCGAATGAGCGACTCCGCGAACTCGTACATCCGCTCGAAGTAGTCGGCGGCGTGGTAGAGGTGCTCCCCCCAGTCGAAGCCGAGCCAGCGCACGTCCTTCTTGATCGCTTCCGCGTATACATGCTCCTCGGTGATCGGATTCGTGTCGTCGAAGCGGAGGTGGCACCGGCCCCCGTATTCGCGGGCGATCCCGAAGTTCAGGAGGATGGACTTCGCATGGCCGATATGGAGAAAGCCGTTCGGCTCCGGAGGGAACCGGGTGACGACCTTTCCCTCGACCTTCCCCTCAGCGAGATCCCGGTCGATGATCTGCCGGATGAAGTCGCGGCCGGCGGTCTGGGATCCAATCCCATCCGGATCCGTCATGGGGCTCCATCTTCAGGTCGGGCTACGGGCAAACAGGGCCATGAAACGTAGAGGGCACCTGCGGCCCTTGAAAGGGCTCGGGCGCCCCTTGTTTCCGGTCCGGGACTCGCGGAAGCGTCCTCTCTTCCCCGTTGACCGCTCCAGGCGCGCAGGATACCTTCCCGGTCATGATTACGCATGCGCGGAAGCACCTCCACACCCATCGTCGCCGGTCCCGGACGGGACGGGTGGAGGTCGGTGTGCGCGCCTGACGTTTGGCGCCTCCTGAACTGACCGAGCCCCGCGGCCCGTCCCTTCCGAGGACGGGCCGATTTTTTTTTCTTGGTGGGTGCCGGAGACATCGCATCGAGCGCCGGAGCAGTCAAATAGAATTGGAGTTCTAATGATGAGAATCGCGATTCCCAACAAAGGGCGGCTGGCGGACAGCGCCCTGGAGACCTTCGAGCTCGCGGGGCTGAAGCCGGAGTTTCGCGCCGAGCGCGCCCTCGTTGCCAGGCTCGGCTCGGAATTCCAGGCGATTTTCGTCCGGGCGCAAGATATCCCCGAATTTGTGGCGGACGGGGCCGCGGAGCTCGGAATCACGGGGCGCGATCTGGTCGAAGAGTCTAGCCGGATCGAGGTGGTCGAACTCCTCGACTTGGGCTTCGGACGCTGCCGGCTCATCGTCGCGGTGCGGGACGAGAGCCCCGTCGCCTCCCCGGGCGAGCTCCCCGAGGGAACGCGGGTGGCGACCTCCTTCCCGAAGCTGGCCCGGAGGTACTTCGAAGGTCTCGGAAACTCGATCCAGATCGTTCCCGTCTCGGGAGCGGCCGAAATCGCCCCGCACCTTGGAGTCGCCGACGCGATCGTGGACCTCGTTTCGACGGGATCGACGCTCAGAGTCAACGGGCTCAAGGAAATCGGAACGATTCTGGATTCATCCGCCCTCCTCATCGGGAACCGGAAGGCGCTCGGGGATCCCACGTCTGGGCGATCCCGGGACGAGCTCGTGATGGCGCTCGAGTCGGTCCTCCGCGCCCGGGAAAAGCGCTACCTGATGGCAAACGTCCCGCGGGCGCGACTCGAGGAGGTTCGCAAGGTCCTCCCCGGGATTTCCGGGCCGACCATCGTGGATGTCCTCGACCGGGGGACATGGGTCGCGGCCCACGCGGTCGTGGATGCGGGTCAGGTGTATCAAACCATCGCCCGCTTAAAGGCGCTCGGGGCCGAGGGAATTCTCGTCACCCGCATCGAGCGGCTCATGCCATGACCACGCTGACGCTTCGAATTGCCGTGGACGCGCGGATCGAAGACTTGACGCACGAGCAGCGCGCCTTGCTTCTGGAGCGTCGTCCTCCCGACGAGGCGGGGCTCCGCGAGGCCGTTCGCGGCATCCTCGACCGGGTTCGCGAGGATGGGGACACCGCCCTTCTCGAGATGGCCCGCGAATTCGATTCGATCGAGCTGGACGCGCTCGAGGTCCCGCAGGAGCGTTGGGAGAAGGCGCTGAATGAGCTCGACCCCGCAGTGCGGATCGCGCTCGAGCGGGCCGCACGAAATATCCGCGCCTTTCACGAGGCGCAGCTCCCGCAGGAGCTCTCCCTAGAGGTCGAGCCGGGTGTCCTCCTCGGGCGTCGGGCCGTTCCCCTTGCCGCCGTGGGGATCTACGCGCCGGGAGGGCGAGCCGCCTATCCCTCGTCCGTCCTCATGGGAGTTGTTCCAGCCCGCGCGGTGGGGGTTACCGAGATCGTGGTTTGCTCGCCGCCCGGCCCCTACGGAGAGCCCCCCGAGGAGGTGCTCGCGGCCTGTGCGATCGCGGGCGCGACCCGGCTCTTTTCGCTCGGGGGGGCCGGAGCCATCGGAGCGCTGGCGTACGGGACGGCCTCGGTTCCCCGCGTGGACGCCATCGTTGGTCCCGGGAACCGCTGGGTGACCGAGGCGAAGCGGCAGGTCGCCGGCGAGCTCCGGATCGATTCGCCCGCCGGCCCCTCGGAGGTCCTCGTCGTCGCGGACGCAACCGGGGATCCGACGCGGATCGCCCTCGAGCTCATCGCCCAAGCCGAACACGACCCGGACGCGGCGGTGGGTCTCGTGAGCTGGAGCTCGGAACTCGTCGACGGAGTTCGCGCCGAGCTCGGGCGCCGGGCCGCGCGTGCGCCGAGGGGGAACATCGTGGAGGCTGCTTTCGCCTCCCGGGGCGCCCTCCTCCTCGCCCGCGACCGGCGCGCGGCGCTCGACTTCGCGGAGGAATACGCGGCCGAGCACCTGGCCCTCTATACCGACGATCCGCGCCGCGACATGGAAACGCAATCCACGGCGGGAACGGTCTTCCTCGGGGATGCCGCCTCCGTCTCCTTCGGAGACTACATCACCGGGGCGAACCACGTTCTTCCCACCTCGGGAAGGGCCCGCTCCTTCTCCGGGCTTTCGACCCTCGACTTTCTCCGCTTCTTCACCTGGCAGGAGATCTCTCCGGCCGGAGCGGCGGCGATGGCGAAGGATGTGGAGAGGCTCGCGAAGGCCGAGCGCCTTCCAGCGCACGCCGCCGCCGCGCGGGCCCGCGCGGCCGAGGAGGTCTTATGACGCCCTTTCCCCGCCCGGCATATCGGCCCTTGGCCCGGTATGCACCCGATCGCCGTCCGATCGAGGCGGACCTCTCGGACAACACCAACCGGTGGGGCGCCCACCCGGCTGCTCTCCGCGCCATCCGCGAGGCGGAGGCGAGCGACCTGACCCGGTACCCCTCCGTGTACGCGGATGCGCTCCGCGCGGCCATCGCGCGCCGTTTCGGTGTCCCCCAGAAGTCCATCACGACCGGCTGCGGATCCGACGACATGCTGGACTCCACCTTCCGGGCCTCGGGTGAGCCCGGGGAGGCGATCGTCTACTTTCCGCCGACCTTCTCGATGGTCGAGGTCTTCGCGCGAATGAACGGGATGGTCCCACGCCCCCTTCCGGCGGCAGCCATCGCCGAACCGGCCCGCCTCCTCGAGGGCTCTCCCGCCCTCCTCTACCTGTGCCGCCCCAACAACCCGACGGGAGAGGTCCTGCCGAAGAAGAAGGTCGAGCGCCTCATCGCGGCGATCGGGGACGAGGGTCCGATCCTCCTCATTGACGAGGCGTACGCCGACTTCGCCGACGACAACTTCCTCAAGGTGGCGGCCGCCTCCGCGCGGGTGCTCGTGGTGCGCACCTTATCCAAGGCTTACGGCCTCGCGGGGCTCCGCGTCGGATTCGCGGTGGGGAGCCCCCAAGTCATCGCCGAAGTGGAGAAATCGCGGGGTCCCTACAAGGTGAACCGCCTGGCGGAGCTCGCCGGGATCGCAGTGCTCGAAGACCGGGAGAAGTGGATTCCGAAGGTCGTGTCCGAGGTCCGTGCCGGGCGCGCCCGGCTCAAGGACGAGCTTCAGTCGCGGGGGCTGGTGACCCTTCCTTCGGGGGCCAACTTCCTTCTCCTCCCCCTGGGCGACATGGCGGGAGGAGTCCATTCGGCTGCGGAGGCGACCGCGGCGCTTCGCGAACGAGGGGTCGCGGTGCGTCCCTTCCCCACCCTCCCCGGAATCGGCGACACGATCCGCATCTCCATCGGGCCCTGGGAAGAGATGGAGCGCTTTCTCGAGGCGCTGGACGAGGTCCTCGCATGATCCACCTCGCCCTGTTCGACTACGGCGCGGGAAATCTCCACTCCCTGAAGAAGGGACTCGAGGCGGGGGGCGCTCGTGTGACGGTCACGGCCGACTGGGACCAAGCGCTCGGACGGGATGGCCTCGTCCTTCCCGGCGTGGGATCCTTCGGTGCCGCGGTGCGGGGGCTCGAGGGTGAGGCGGACCGGGTGCGGGCGGCGCTGGAGGCGGGCCTCCCCTGCCTCGGAATCTGCCTCGGAATGCAGCTCTTTTTTCCCGAGAGTGAAGAAGCCCAGGGCCGCGGAATTGGCCTCTTTTCGGGACGGGTCCGGCGACTGCACTCGCGCATCGTCCCTCAGATGGGGTGGAACGACGTGGAGACCGGGGAAGACCCGATCTTCGAGGGGGCCGATGCCTTTCCGGCGTATTACGCGAACTCCTTCGTCTGCGAGATGGACGAAGGGGAGGGGGAGGAAGCGATCATTGCCCACTCCGAATACGAGGGGGAAGTCTTCGCCGCGGGGGTGCGGAAGGGGAAGTCGTTGGGCTTCCAGTTTCACCCGGAAAAGAGCTCGGCTCCCGGGCTTCGTCTCCTCGCGAATTTCGTGGAGGAGGTGGCCAAGTGATCGGGACGGCGGGGAGGGCCTCGAAGTGAGCGCGGAGCGGAGCGGGGAGTTCGCGGCATGATCGCGATCCCGGCGGTGGACCTCCTCGAGGGGCGATGCGTCCAGCTCGTGGGCGGGCGCCCTGAGGAGGAGCGGGTCTCTCTCCCCGATCCGGTGGGTGTGGCGCAGGGGTGGCGGGCGCGGGGGTTCGGCACGCTCCACGTCGTGGACCTGGACGCCGCGCTCGACCGCGGGGAGAACTTGGCCCTGGTGGCGAGGATCGCCCGCGAAGCGCCGGGAGACCTCCAGGTCGGCGGCGGGATCCGCGACGAAGGCCGTGCCGAGGCACTCCTCGACGCGGGGGTGGACCGGGTGATCGTGGGGACCCGCGCGGTGGAAGACCGCGAGTGGCTCGCCGCCCTCGCGGCCCGCTTCCCCGGTCGGGTCGTCGTGGCGGCGGATGTCCGGGGAGGGCAGGTTCTTCGGCGGGGGTGGACGGAAGCCACGGATCTCGCGATCGGGCGATTCCTAAACGAGGTGGCCGAGATCCCCCTCGCTGGAGTCCTCTGCACGGACGTGGGCCGCGAAGGGCGCGTCGAGGGTGTGGACCGGGAGGGAGTCGCGGAGGTCGTCGCGGCGACCAGGCACCCGGTCTGGATCTCGGGAGGCGTCTCGACGGTGGAGGAGCTACGCTTCCTCCGAGAAGTAGGGGCGGAAGGCGCGGTACTGGGGATGGCCCTCTACACGGGGGCCCTGGATGCGGACGCGGTGGCCGAGGAGTTTGGACGATGAGCCGAATGGAGCGGGAAACGAAGGAGACACGGATCGCCCTCGCGGTCCGGATCGGGGATGGTCCTGTCGAAATCGCGACGGGGGACCCCTTCCTCGACCACATGCTCGTGACGCTGGCCCGCTACGCCGGGCTCGCCCTCGAGGTGGAAGCGACGGGCGACCTGCGCCACCACCTCGTAGAGGACGTCGCGATCACCCTCGGGCTCGCCCTGCGGGAAGACGTTCCGGCGCAGGCGGAGCGGTACGGCTGGGCGCTCGTTCCAATGGACGAGGCGCTCGTGCAGGCGGCCATAGACGTGGGTGGGCGGGCCTATTACCGGGGCCGCCTCCCCTCGGCCCTCTACGAGCACTTCCTGCAATCGTTCGCCGTGAACCTCGGAGCGACGCTGCACCTGAAGGTGATCCGCGGGCGGGATCGCCACCACATCGTGGAGGCCGCGGTGAAGGCCACCGGCCTCGCACTCCGGCAGGCGCTCCGGAAGGGGGAGGGGATCTTCTCCACCAAGGGCGCCGTGGCTCTTTCCATCGAGGAGGGCGTCGTCGGGTCGAAGCCGTCGAAGCGCGGGTCGGGGAAGGGCTGACGCGATGCTCCGCCCGCGCGTCATCGTCTGCCTCGACGTCACGGATGGCCGCGTCGTGAAGGGGACCCGTTTCAAGGGCCTCCGCGACGTGGGCGATCCGGTGGCCCTCGCACGCCGGTACGAGGAGGAGGGTGCCGACGAAATCGTATTTCTCGATATCTCCGCCTCGCACGAGGGGCGAGGCACGCTTCTCGACACCGTGCGAAGGACGGCCGAGGTCCTCTTCGTCCCCCTGACGGTCGGAGGTGGAGTGGGGACGGTCGAGGACATGGACGCGCTCCTCCGGGCGGGAGCGGACAAGGTCAGCGTGAACTCGGGCGCCGTGCGAGATCCCTCTGTCCTCACCCGCGGGGCCGACCGTTTCGGGAGCCAGTGTGTCGTGATCTCGATCGACGCCCAGCGCGAAGGCGACACCTGGTTCCATTACACACACGGGGGGCGGCGGCGCACGGATCTCGAGGCCGTCCCTTGGGCCGTGGAGTGCGTCGCGCGTGGGGCGGGGGAAGTCCTCCTCACTTCGATGGACCGCGACGGGGTGCGGACCGGCTACGACCTCGAGCTGACCCGCGCGGTCGCGGAGGCCGTGACCGTCCCCGTGATCGCCTCCGGAGGCGCCGGGACGCCCGAGCATCTCCGAGACGGATTCACCGAGGGGAAGGCTTCCGCCGTCCTTCTTGCCGGGATCCTGCACGACGGTCTCACGACGGTGGGAGCGTTGAAGGCGGCGCTCGCCGGGTGGGGGATCCCCGTGCGCCCAGTCGCGGCGGCATTGGAGCGCACCCCATGACCGCCCTTTCCTCCCTCACCAACCGCCGGCTCGAGAAGGCCACCGACCTCGAGGGCCTCACTTTCGACGGCGCCGGGCTCCTCCCCGTCGTCGTCCAGGACGCCGGCTCGGGGGATGTGCTGATGGTCGCATGGGCGAACCGGGAGGCGCTCGAAAAAACCCTCGCCACGGGCGACATGCACTTCTGGTCGCGGTCGCGCGCCGCTCTCTGGCGGAAGGGGGAGACCTCCGGAAATGCGCAGGCGCTCGCCTCGCTCCACGCGGACTGCGACGGCGACACCCTGCTCGCGCGCGTCGTTCCGGCCGGACCCGCGTGCCACACGGGGGAGCGCACCTGCTTCGGCGAGGGGGCGCTTCTGGACAAAGACGCCGTGGCCGACCGCCTGGATCCAGCCCCTTCGGCCTCGGTTCTCGCGGAACTCTGGGAGGTAATCGAGGCCCGCGACCGCGAGCGCCCCGAGGGGAGCTACACGACCCGCCTCCTCTCCGACCCGAATCGCCGGATGAAAAAGCTCGGCGAAGAAACCGCGGAGCTCATCAGCGCGATCGCCAGCGGCGGCGCAAACGTCCCGGATGAGGCCGCCGACCTGATCTATCACCTTCTCGTCGCCCTCAAGGGCGCGGGGCGGAGTTGGTCCGAAGTCGAGGAGGAGCTCAGGAAGCGGAGGGGGTAGTGGCATGGCGGTGACCCCGTCCGAGGGGCTCGTCCCGGAAGAGGAGGCGCTCGGAAAGGCGTACGACGCACGCCTGATGCGGCGCCTTCTGCGCTACCTGAAGCCCTACCGCTGGAAAGTCGCGGGCGCCGTCGCACTCCTCGTCTCCGCGGCTGCCGTCCAGATCGTCGGCCCCTGGCTCGTCCAACTCGCCCTCGACGTCGCGATCCCGGAGGCCGGCACCCGCCTCCTCGGGCTCCTCGCGGCGGGATATTTCGCCGCCGGCCTCGTCAGCTTCGGGCTCGAATACGCCCAGACCCTTCTCACGACCTGGCTCGGCCAGCGGGTGATGTTCGACCTCCGGGGCGAGGTCTTCGAGAAGCTCCAGCGCCTCGATCTCCGCTTCTACGACCGGAACCCCGTGGGACGCCTCATGACGCGTCTCACCTCCGACGTGGAGACACTGAACGAACTCTTCAGCTCGGGCGTCGTCGCCATCTTCGGGGACCTCTTCACCCTACTTTTTATCGTCTCCGCCATGTTCGTCATGGATTGGCGGCTCGCGCTCGTGACCTTCGCCGTCATCCCCCTCGTGTTGTGGACGGCGGCGCTTTTCCGGAGCCGGATCCGGAACGCGTATCGCGACATCCGCGTGCAGACCGCACGCATCAACGCCTTCCTCCACGAAAGGATCACCGGTGTCCGCGTGATTCAGCTCTTCAATCGCGAGGGAGCGGACGCACGCCAGATGGACGAGGTGAATCAGGACTACCTCGAAGCGCACCTGCGCTCGATTCGTTATTACGCCCTCTTTTTCCCCGTCATCGAGCTCTTCTCCGCGATTTCGCTCGCGCTCATCGTCTGGTACGGGGGCGTCTCGGTCCTCGCGGGAGGGACGACCGTGGGAGTCGTTGCGGCCTTTCTCCTTTACGCGCGCCGCTTCTTCCGTCCGATCCAGGACCTCTCGGAGAAGTACAACCTCCTCCAGGCCGCGATGGCTTCATCGGAGAGGGTTTTTCGGCTCCTCGACCGCGCGCCCGCGATCCAGGACCCGCCGGCACCCAGGACGCTGGGCCAGACTCCCCGGGGCGAGATCGAATTTCGCGATGTCTGGTTCGCTTACGATGGAAGCGAGGCGGGCGACGGCGTGTCGCCGGGAGCCGCCGTTTCGTTGAAAGAGGCGTCACACAACGACGGCTCGGCCCGGAAGGCACCCGAATGGGTGCTCAGAGGTCTTTCCTTTCGCGTCCCGCCGGGGGAGAAAGTCGCCATCGTCGGACATACGGGGGCCGGCAAGACGACGATCGTCAACCTGCTCATGCGCTTCTACGACCCGCAGCGGGGAGAAGTCCTCCTGGACGGGATCCCGCTCCGGGAGCTTCGCCAGGAGGAGCTCCGGCGTCACGTCGCCCTCGTCGCGCAGGACGTCTTTCTCTTTTCGGAGGATGTGCGCTTCAACATTCGCCTCGGCAACGAGCAGATCGGCGAAGAACGCGTGCGGGAAGCGGCGCGGGAGGTCGGCGCCGACCCCTTCGTGGCGCGGCTCCCGGGCGGATACGGCGAGGTCGTGGGGGAGCGCGGCCACTCGCTATCGGTCGGGGAGCGCCAGCTCGTCTCCTTCGCTCGTGCCCTCGCCTTCGACCCGCGAATCCTCGTTCTGGATGAGGCGACGAGCTCGGTGGACTCCGAGCTCGAGGCGCGCATCGAAGAGGCGACCGCCCGGCTGATGGAGGGACGGACCTCGATCGTTATCGCGCACCGACTCTCGACCGTGCAAGGCGCCGACCGGATCCTCGTTCTTCACCACGGAGAGTTGCGAGAGGAGGGGAGCCACAGGGCCCTTCTGGACCGCGGCGGCCTCTACGCGAAGCTCCACGAGCTTCAGTTCGTCCCCCTCACCCCAGGCGGATAAATGGCGGACCCGGCGATGATCTCGGGCGTCCTCCCGGGCGCCTCCCATCTCGAGTGCACCGGCACGGGCCAGCGCGTCGAAAGCGAACAGCTCATCGGGTTGTCCCCTGCCGGGAGACCTCTCTTCGCCCGCTACGATCTGTCGGCGCTCGCCAAGCACTTCACGCCGGATGCGGTCTCGGGGCGTAGCCCGGACCTGTGGCGATATGAGGAAGTCCTCCCGGTCCGGAATTCGGCCGCCCGGATTTCCCTCGGAGAGGGTTGGACACCCCTCATCGATGCCCATCGCACCGCCGCGCGACTCGGGCTGAAGAGACTCTGGATCAAGGAGGAGGGCCAGAACCCCACCGGGAGCTTCAAGGCTCGGGGACTTTGCCTGGCCGTGTCCCGGGCCATCGAGCTCGGGGCCCGCGAGCTCGCGATCCCCTCCGCCGGCAACGCCGGGAGCGCCGCTGCGGCCTATGCGGCGGCCGCGGGAGTTCCGGTTCACGTCGTCGTCCCCCGCGATACTCCCGCTCCAGTGCTCGAGGAAATCGCAGCACTCGGCGCTGACCTGCGTCTGATCGACGGGCTCATCACCGATTGCGCCCAGGTGGTGTCCGAGGGAGCGCGGAGCCGAGGTTGGTTCGACCTCTCCACCCTCCGGGAGCCGTATCGCATCGAGGGAAAAAAGACGATGGCTTACGAGATCTTCGAACAGCTGGGCCACCGCCTCCCCGACGCGATCGTGTATCCGACCGGAGGGGGGACCGGCCTGATCGGGATGTGGAAGGCCTTTGACGAGATGGAGCAGCTCGGATGGATCGGGAGCGAGCGACCTCGTATGTACTCGGTGCAGGCGAGAGGCTGCGCTCCGATCGTCCGCGCGTGGGATTCGGGTGCCGAGACGGCGGCCGCCTGGGACAATCCGAAGACCTACGCCGCCGGACTGAAGGTCCCGAAGGCGATCGGCGACTTCCTGATCCTCCGTGCCCTCCGGGAGTCGGGCGGCGGTGCGGTCGCGGTGGAGGACCGCGTGATGGCGTCGTGGGTCGCGCGCATCGGGGCGGATACGGGGGTCTTCGCTTCCCCCGAAGGGGGGGCGACGGTCGCGGCCGTGGAGGCGTTGGTGGACCGCGGCGCGATCCTCCCGACCGACGAGGTCGTCGGGTTCAACACCGGGAGTGGCTTGAAATACGCCGGTGCGAAGCTCGTGGAGGAATAAGCGCCCGGGGCGTTCACCAGCGCCTCGGACCGTCCGCTACCTCCGCGAGCAACGTCGGTTCGACATTTCCGCCACTGAGGATCACTCCGCACCGTCCCTCCCCTTCCCGGAGCGCACAGGCAAGGGACGCCGCTCCGGAGGGCTCGACGACGAGCTTCAGGCGATGGAGCGCGAAGGCCATCGCGTCCCTGATCTCCTCGTCGGTCACCGTCTCGACGCGAGAGACGAAGGCTTGGACGATCGGCCACGTTTTTTCCCCCGGGATGCGCACGCAAAGGCCGTCCGCGATCGTTTCGGGTGGAGGAATGCCCACGCGCCGGCCGGCGGCCAGGCTTTGGCGCGTGTCGTCCGCGGACTCCGGCTCGACGCCGATCGTCGCGCCCCCGCCGAGGGCCGAGAAGGCGGTGGCGCACCCGGCGATCAGCCCCCCGCCCGAAACCGGAGCGTAGAGGCGGTCCAGGGCTCCCGCGTCCTCCAGGAGCTCGACGACCATCGTCCCCTGCCCCGCCATCACCTCGAAATCGTCGTACGGAGCGACGAGCGACAGTCCTTCCCGCGCCGCGATCTCTATGGCCCGTTCCTTCCGCTCCTCGCTGTCGGGACCCACGGTGACGACCGTCGCCCCATCCTCCACCACGGGGTCCCGCTTCGCCGCCGGGATCGTCGAAGGAACCACGATGGTCGTCGGGATGGCGAGGACCCTCCCCGCGTGCGCCACCGCCCGCGCGTGGTTTCCCGAGGAGTGGGCGACGATCCCCCGGCACTCCGCGGGAAGCAGGAGCATCCGGTTGAAGGCGCCTCGTACCTTGAACGACCCCGTGACCTGGAGGTTCTCGGGCTTCAGAAAGAGGGTCGCGCCGGACCCAAGCTCCTTGCGGAGGACCGGAGTTCGGAAGACATGGGGAGCGATCCTGCGAGCGGCTGCCTGGACCGAGTCGAGATCGAGCACCGCTAATTCAAGAGCCCGGAGGGTCCAACTGCTCCGGGTCCGCTACGGACATCGCTTCCGCCGCGGGCTCGAGCGCCGCTTCGGCGTAAACCGACGCCGGGTTCCAGAGCATCCACTCGTGCAGTCCGACATCGTAGACGGCCTGGATCTGGGCCCTCACCCGCTCGGGGCCATACGGCGGCGCGCCCAGGGTGAAGGCCTGCAGCCAGGGGACGATCTTACCGGCGCCTTCGATCGGTTCGGTTCGACGAAGGGCGTCCGTGAGAGCGCGCCGGACGATCTCGTACGGATAGGCGTTCGGGTTCTGGAAGCCGAAGCTCCCCTCCCAGTAGTGCGAGGGATAGACCATGGGAAGGGCGGCGTCCACCACATCGATGAAACTCTCCCAGACCTGGCCGATCCCGACGTCCCGCGTTGAGGTGGTCGTGACGCCGAAGACGTCCGCCGTGACCGGGACCCCGAGGTCCTCGAGCCCCTCCCGGGCGTGGAGGAGAAAGCCGCGGACCGCCGCGGACCGGGCGCGCCCGTTGGCGCCTGGGTAAACCGTGGAAGCCATTTCCTCCGCCGGCCGGTCGGGGAAGCGGATGTAATCCCACTGGATCTCGCGAAATCCGAGCGCGACCGCTTCCCGAGCGATCGCGACATGGTAGTCCCAGGTGCGAACATCCCAGGGATTCACCCAGAGATCCCCCTTTCCGTCCACCCAGGCACCTCCCTCGGGCCCCTGTACCGCGTGGTCCGGTCGGGCCCGGGCGAGGAGAGGATCCTTGAAGACGACGATGCGGGCGACGGGCCAGAGTCCCGCTTCGGCCATCCGCGTGAGGAGGTCGCGGACGTCGCGAACGCGCACGTCCCGGTCGGCGCCGATCTCGCGGGCGAGCGCGACCGAGGTGGGATAACTGACGTATCCGGTCGCGTCCTTCACATCAATCACGAGGGTGTTCAGCTCGGTCCTGCGGGCGAGCTCGATCAGCTCCTGCGAGCGCCGTGCGGATCCGGCGGCCCAGGCGTTCACATGGATCCCGCGCCGGTGCAGGGGCGCCTCCAAATCCGCCGTCGGAGCGGGCTCGAGCACACGATCCGTGCTCCCCCACCAGAGCCCGAAGACGAGGGCGAGCCCCGCCCCCCCGGTTCCCCATGCGAGAACGCGACTACGCAACTCTCAGTACTCCTGGATGGACGGATCAACCTCTCTTTTCCACCCCAACATCCCGCCCTTCAGATTCCAGACCTTCTCGAATCCCTGCTCGCGGAGAAATCGTGTCGCGAACCCGCTCCGCGACCCGGAGCGGCAATAGAGCACGAGCGGCTCGTCATGTTGGAGCTCGTCCAATCGGTCGGGGAGCTCCCGAAGGGGGATGAGCTTCTGCCCCCATGCGGGAAGATCGGCGATCTCCGGCTCGTGCGGCTCACGCACGTCCACCAGGGTGATCGGCTGCCCCTTCGTCATCCGCTCGTTCAACTCCGTCGGGGTGATCTCGGGGATCTCGCTCCCCGGCGCCTTCCCGTCCGTCACGATCGCGCTCCCTGCGAAGTAGAAAAAAACCGAGACAGCGCGTCCGCCGTTCGTCGGGACGCGCCGCGGTGGGCCTCAATATACCTCCGCGCCTGTTCGGAGGCCTTCTCGCGGAGGGCAGGGGTAGAGAGCCAACTCTCGAGCGCGTCCGCGAGTTCCCGCGCGTCTCCCACCGCCGCCCCGCCCCGGGCCCGGATCAGGTCCATCGCCCCTCTCGACCCCTCGTGCCGCGGGCCGAAGAGGGTGGGGAGTGCCGCCGCAGCCGGCTCCAGAACCGAATGCAGCCCGTCGGTGCCGAAGCCTCCCCCCACGTACGCGATCCCCCCTACGGTATAAAGCGAGGCGAGGACCCCGACCCGATCTACGATGACGACGTCGGTCCCGGAAACGCTCCCCTCCCGCTCGACCTCCGCGAGACGCCGGGATCGGAGCCCCGCCGCGCGGAGGGCCTCCTCGAGCCGCCGAAGGTGCGCTTCCCCGGGCTCGTGGGGTGCCAAGATCGCGCGAAGCGCGGGGAAATGCTCCCGCACCGCCGCGAGCGCGGGCACCAGGACGGCCTCGTCTTCACCCCAGGTGGATCCGGCGACGAGCGTGGGCTGCGGATCGGCACGGAAGGGACGGAGGTGCGCTGCCGCCGGATCCGCGGCCCGCACCCGCGCCCACGCCGAATCCACGCCCGGATCGCCGGTCACCTCGATTCGGTCTTCAGGGACGCCGAGCCGGAGGAAGCGCGCCCCGTCTTCGTCGGAGATCGCGAAGACGCGCGCGAGCGTCCCGAAGGCGGGGCGGAGGAAAGGTCGGACGAGCGGATTCAGGCGGGAGGACCGCGCGGGAAGGGTCGCGGCGATGAGCACGATCGGGACACCCGCCGCGACGGCCTCGGCAGCGAGTCCGGGCCAGACCTCCGTCCTGGTGAAGGCGATGACGGACGGACGCACGGCCCCAAGGAGGGGGCGCAGCTCGGCGCGCACGTCCCAGGGGAGGTAATCGGACGCGTCCACCGGGGCCTTCCGGGCCAGATCTTCGGCCGACGCGGAGAAGTGAGTGAGCACGCTCTGGAAGGGCGCACCCCGTTCGCGCAGGGCGTCGAGAACGGCGCGCGCCTGGAGTCCCTCCCCGACCGACGGCACGTGGAACCAGATGAGGGAACGCTCCCGATCGCGGGCGTCGCGTCCCCACATCTCGAGCCGCAGCGCCGCACCTTCGCGACCCCGCACGCTCCGGGCCAGCTTGGATTCCCCGCCGCCGACGAGGGGGGAAGCGGCCCGAAGGAGGCGAACGAAGGGATCGTAGAGAAGGCCCGACAGGGACGTCACGGGTTGCGCGTCATCCGTGTCCCAGCCCGAGGAAGTCCTCCATCGCCGCAATGACCTTTTCCGGAGCCTCCTCCTGGGGCCAGTGACCGACCGGGAGCTCCGCGATGCGCGCATGCGGGAGGACCTCCCTCCACCGATTCAGGTGATCGCGAGGAAAGGCCGGGTCCTCCGTGCCCCAGATCACGAGGGCTGGAAAGGCCCTGAGAGCTTCACGGCGCTCCCAAAGCGACGTGAAGAAGGCGTCCGACCCGAGGAGCGCGTGCGCGAGCGGCCAGAGCACCGCGCCCCTCGACCAGGCGTCCGGAAAGGGGGCGAGATACTGTGAATGGAGCTCGGGCGTGAGCTTTTTCTTGTCCGCGAAGGCGCTCGGCATGATGACTTTGAGCGAGAAGTTCAGTCGGCGGTAAAGGAGTCTCCCGAGCGATCCGCCGACGAGCTTCGAGGCGCGCTCCACGCGCTTGTCTCCCTTCAGACTCCACATGAAGGTGTTCATCACGACGAGGCGGCGGACGTGTCCCGGATTCTGGAGGGCGAGCGGAAGCCCGATCGGGCCCCCGTAGTCATGCACGACGAGGGTGAGGTGATCGAGGCCGAGCCGGTGGACGAAGTGCGCAAGGTTCTCCGCGTGCCATTCCGGAGTGTACGCCCCGTCCCGCGGCCTCCCCGAGAGGCCGAATCCCAAGAGGTCCGGTGCCACGCACCGAGCGTGCGGCGCGAGCGCCTGGATGATCCGGCGCCACTCGAAGGACCAGGTCGGAGTGCCGTGCACGAAGAGGAGGGTCTCCCCTTCCCCCTGGTCCACGTAGTGCATCCGGTACCCGCTCGGAAGCTCCAACCAACGGCTCTCGAACGGGTACGCAGTCCTGTCCACCCACTGCGGGGGATCATGCGGGTCGAGCGCGGGCACGCAGACCTCGGTCAGAGCGGAAGGGCGCCGGAAAGCTTGTCCTCCGAATCTATGACGAGATCAGGCCGGGCGCCCGGCGCGGGAAGAATCCAGCCCTTCGGTGCGAGACCTCGCGGCATGCGCGCCAGATCCACCCGCGGATCCACGAGCAGGGCGCCGGGGCGCCCATTCACGCTCACGTAAGCGTCGGCTCGGATTTCCACTCCGGACATTCCTACGTCGGCGAGCCGCTCCGCCAGGTGGTGCGCGAAGTCGAGGATCATGTCGGGCTGGAAAGCCATCTGCTTCGCCTGCTGCATCGTGAGATGATCCCCTGGACTCACGTCCCACGATCGCCCCGAAGCGGGATCGGTCACCCGGTAGAGGACCATTCCCGCCTTTTCCAGAAGCATGACGCGCCAGGAAAACCGATATCCCTCCTCGGTCCAGAGCACGTCCCCCGGATAGGCGAGGTGCCGGAGCGGGAGGAAAAGCTGAATCGCGAAAAAAGCGGCGAGGATCGGACGAACGCAAGGAATGAGGCGCACTTCCGGCGTGAGGCAGGCGCGGTTCCGAGCCGGCGCGTCCCGCATCCCCTCCGCCCTCCGCCAGACTCGTGCGACCCGTGCGAGCTCGTCCCCTTCGAAAAAGACGAGGGTCGCCCCGATCATGATCCAGGGAAACATTCCGATCGGGAAAAGAAGGGCCGTCGCGCCATGGAAACCCACGACGGCGAGGTAGGCCCACGGACGCGTCCTCTTCCACGAGAGAAGAAACGGAATGGAGAGATCGAAAGCCGCGCCGCCCCAGCTCATCGCAATGGCCACCCATGGCTCATCGAATAGGGGCCCGACGAGGGGAGTCCCCGTCCGGGACGAAAGCCAGATCCGGAGTGGAAGCGCCGAGAAGAGCCAATCGGGGTTCAGCTTGGCGAGTCCCGCGAAGAGGTAGACGATCCCGATCTGGATGCGGAGCGCGTTCGCGATCCAGCCGGGCGCCGCCCGCGCCGCCCTTCGCGAACGCGCTTCGTCCTCTCGCGGCTTCGCTCTCCCCTCTCCTCCGGGCTCGCGCGCGGGGCCCCGACCATTTCCTCCCCACTCGAGCCTCCCCCACCGATCCAGGGGAAGAAAGATCAGGAGGAAGGCGACGAACGAGACCAAGACGTAGTGATTCAGGTACGTCGTCTTGTCGAGGAGCTCCACATAGGTGAAGGAGACGAAATAGGCGACAGCGGCCGGGCGATACAGTCTCCCCGCCGCGATCAGGAGAGCCGATACCGCCTGGACGCCGAAAACGAGATAGAGCCAATTCCCCGGAAGGGGGCGAATCCAATCGAGGTACGCGTACGTGAAGAGGAACTCGGGTTCAAGATACAACGTCTCGACCCATCCCTTCGCGACGAATCGAACGGCTCCGGCGAACGCCAGAAGTCCGAAGACGAGTCGGAAGGCGACGAGGGGGAGGGGAGACACAGGGTGCCCGTTCCAGGCGGAGGCCACCTTCGCCAGGGCCCCCCCACGCCACTCCATTCTCAGTCCCCGTCGGTGTCGCTGAAGGTGACCGTGATCCCGAGTTGGGCGGCCATCTCGGTCTTGAGCAGGACGATGAGCGCGCGCATCTCTTCGTAGGCGGTCTCGACTTGCGCGGGACGTGCGATCACCGCGACCTCCAGGGGGCCCTCGATTTCCCGGAGCGCGTTCAGGGCGACCGCATATTGCGCCGCGATTCGAGCCGAGAGGGGCTCCGCGTTTCCGGAGAGGTCGAGGTGGTCCAGATAGTCGTCGACGCCGGCGTCCATCGTTCGGCGAAGGGTCTCCACGGTTGCGACCAGGAGCTCGAGCGAATGCCCGCTCAATGGAGCCTCCACTTCCTCGGGATGGGGAACTCCATCCATCGTGCGCCCCATCGGGCGTCCCAGCCCATGCTGCGTCGCGATCTCATGGGCCTCGATGATCCGGTTGGCGAGGCGGCTCACCGAGCCTCGGATATCCGCGCCATCCGAATCGTTTGCGACGAAGGTGGTGAGGTAGCCGCCCTCACCCGGCGCCCAATGCGCCTGCAACTCCCGGGTCTTCGCGACGAGATTCTCGGCTGTCGCGCGCAGATAGGCGCCACGCCCGGGCATCACGAAGCCGGCCACGACTTCGCTCGGATCGAGCCCGGCCGGAAAGATCAGGTGCTCGATCGCCCCGAGCCCCTTCGAGGTGGCCCCCGCGCTTTCGATGAACCCGGTATCGAGCGCTACGAGCGCACCCCTGTTCAGCGCCGTGATGGTCTCTTCGATGAAGTCATCCCGCGCCGGGCGCTTCTCGATCGCGTTGTGCAGGATGAGGAGGCCCTCGAACTGGAAGAGCTGGACCCCCTTCCACGCGAGCTCGGTCGCGAGCCACCGATCTCGAAGCTCGAGAAGCGCTTCTTCCGTGGGCGCCGCCGCGAAGGCCGCGGCCGCCGCGTCGAGCCGCTCGGCTTCGAGGACAAGCGCCTCCTGGCCGGGGAGGATGACCGTCGTCCCGATCGCGTGCAGCATCGCGCCGCGGTCGAAATCCGGTCCTCGACAGGCGGTCGGGACAGAAAGGAGGGCCAGGGCCAATGCCAGGCGGCCAAGCCTCACCGTGCTCGCGAAAACGGGAAAGGTGCCGGGCATGGCTTAGAGGGACTCCAGAAAGCGGAGGAGGGCGGCGCGCAGCTCTCCAGGAAGGGCGACGAAGCGGTCTCGTGCTCCCTCCGCCTCCCCTCCATGCCAGAGGATCGCCTCGGTGAGATTCCGCGCGCGTCCGTCGTGGAGGTAGAAGGTGTGTCCGTTCACGGTTTCCACCAGCCCGATCCCCCAGAGAGGGGGTGTTCGCCATTCCCGTCCTTCCGCTTCGAAGTCCGGGCGTCCGTCCGCGAGCCCCTCTCCCATGTCGTGAAGCAGGAGATCCGTATACGGATGGATCGTCTGGTTCGAGAGCGCGGCAAAGGTAGGATGTTCTTCGGTGTGGAGCGTCGGCGTGTGGCATGCCGCGCACCCCGTTTCCTGAAAGAGATGGAATCCGGAGACCACCCGCGGATCCTCGGCGTCCCGCATCGCCGGCACGGCCAGGGTGCTCGCATAGAGGACGACCTTCCGGAAATCGTCCTCGGCGATCTCCGGGTCACCGCCGCCCGGCGCCGCCCGGCACCCCTCCTGGATCTCCGTGCAGTCGTTCGTCGGATGCATCGGGGTCGTGATCCCAAGATCCCCCAGAAACGCACCCGCCGCTTGCTGTGCCACGGTCGGCTGGTTGGCCTTCCAGCCGAAGCGGCCCAGCGCCGGTGCGCCGGCCGCCTCGTCCCAGACGCGGTTCGCCCGCCCCGAGATCCCGTCGCCGTCCGCGTCCTCCGGATCCGCGAGGGCGAGCACCGCGCCTTCGGGAACCGCCTCGAGGAGCCCCATCCCGATCATTTGAGGAGCGACCCGCGCCGACACGAGCAGGTCCTCCGACAGCACCCCGTATGCGACGTCTTCGATAGAGACCACCGGACGGCGCAGCTCCCACGGCTCCCCGTCTCCGAAGGTTCCCTTCACCGATTCGTATCGGATCACCGCCCGTCCCTCCGCGGGCACGCCGGGAATACCCTGATCCTGTAGCTGCCCCCCGTAGCCGGGCTCGGGACGAGGGCCCCCGTCCGAGCCTGCCCCCGGCAGGCTCAGTCGAAGAAGGTATCCCGTCCCCATCTCCCGGGGGCCTTCGGGCGGACGGCCGCGACCGTCCTTGAAGTGGCAGCCCGCGCATGAACGGGTATTGAAGAGGGGGCCCAGCCCATCGCGCGCCTCGGTCGAGGCGGGCGCGAGCACCCAGTTCTGATTGAAGAAGGAATTTCCAACAAAGAAGTGGAGCTCGTCGTCCCGTTCGAGCCCGGGAGCGGGCTGTGCGAATGCGTTCGGCGTCTCGTCGAAGATCGTGGTGTCGCCCCCGAGGAGATGCGGCGGAGGCGCGAGCTCACATGACGAGAGGAGAAGCACGAGGGCGGCGACGGGCGCCGGCCGGCCGGGCCATGGGTTCACGACTCACCCCGGGAGCGCCGTGTTGATCGTGAGACCGAGCGCGCTCCCCCCTTCCGCGATGCGGTCACCGAGATCCATGAGGGCATAGACCGCATCGAGTACCGCGGGCCGCGAGTCAGGATCCACGATCGCCTGGTCGAAGGGCACGGGAATCGCCTCGACTGCCCTCAGGCTCCGCGTGGCGAGCGCCTCCACCTCATCCGCGAGCTCGGAGTCCACTTCTCTGAAGAGCGCGGTCATGCCGACGCCCGAGATCGTGCTCCCGTCGGACCGCCGGTAGTGGCCCTGGAGAACGTTCATCAAGCCGAGCGCGTTCGCCGCGATGTCGCGGTGGGTATTGTCCGAGAAGCAGGAGTGCTCGTCCTCCTGGTCCTGGTTGTCGTACGCCGTGAACATCCGCTCTCCGGCGAGCTCGGACTTTGCGAGAACCCCGATCCCGACCAGGATTCGGCGCACGGCCTCGTCCCGAGGGAGCGCAAGGAACGAGGTGCGGTAGTTCGTGGCATCGTTCGGTGCCCACTCGGCCACGAGCCCCTCCATCTTCTCCACCTGGAGCTCCGTGACGATGCGCAGGTATTCGATCCGTCGTTCGGCGTTCCGCCCGACTCCCGCGACGTAGTCCGTGTAGGGCCGGCGCCCTGGCCCGTCTGCGAAGAGGTCTTGCCCCCAGAGCAGGAACTCGATCGCGTGGAAGCCCACGCTCAGATTCTCCTCCGCCCCCGCCTCGTTCAGTAAGACGAGGAGCTCCCGGTCGAGCTTCGGATAAGCCGCCACGTCATTCACGATCCCGCTCTCGGGGGCCCCCTCTACGTAATCCACGTACCCCTCGTCGAGAGGCCAGGCGTTCAGGAGCGTCTCGGGCCCGCCGGCCGCGTCGATCGGTCCGCCGTAGAAGCGGTACGCCTCCGTCTGCCCGTACGGCTCGCGAGCCGCCAGCCAGGCGATGCGCGCTGCCGCCAACGATTCCTCCGACGGCGCCGCGAGCAGGACCGCGATCGCGGCCGCCATCTCCTCCACTGCGCGGAACGAGTCCTCGTAGGACGCGTGCACGATCTCCGCGTACGTGGCCACGACGTCGCCCTTCATCGCTTCGAGCTCCGCCTCGCCTCGGCCGCACCCCGCCGCCGCGAGCAGGATTCCCACGCCGCCCAGCCCACGGCGCATCTTCTTCATCATTCGCGAACGGTGGTCATAGTGGCCGCTGAAGCGGGAGGCGAGGAGCGGGACGACGACGATCCGCTGGGCCCCACGCTCCACGAGTTTTCGCGCCGCATCCTGGAACCGGTAGTCAGCGACGCGGTCGCCCATGAGGAAGCTCACCTCGGCAGGGCCGAGGTCGTCCTCCTGGGTGAGTGCCAGAACCGGCGCGTTCCAAAGGAGGTTGAGCTTGTGTCGTGTCGCATCGTGTGGTCGAGTCTATTTGGCCGCGGACACCGACTCCCGAAGGGGGTCCACGCGATCCCGGCGTACAGGTGGCGTTCCGTGAAACCGGACCTGATCTTGAGAACCGTTCTCAACCGAGAGGTCAACCTAGGCCCCCCCGCATGGAGGGTCAAGAGGAAGCGGTCCCGCCCGAGGTGTATTCGAGCCGAACGCCATGGGAGAGCCGCCCGCCGGACCGGAGCGCCGGCGAGGAGACCCAGAGTCTGGTTCCTGGGGGAACGAAAAAGGGGCGTTGGGGGGGGGGGGGGCCCGCCC